>JAEYXC010000144.1 GCA_023428655.1 Bacillota bacterium
CTTTTTTTTCTTCGAAAATCCATTCCATCAAATTATGAAACGGTATTGGTGTCATCCTATCTCCCATGGTTATATCCTCCTATCCATTAATGCTTTTTGCCAGCAGCATCGCCTGCTGTCTGCAATCAGCCATAGCCTTAGCTTCATCAACATAAAGTAGCTCTCTGTCCTTCATCAACACCTTGCCGTTAATCATGGTTGTAACAACCTTACTTCCATTCATTCCGAACAACAAATGACCGTTGATATTATCCGCGGTAAGTGGTGTAAGTGGATCATAATCCGCTACGATAACATCGGCTGCGTAGCCTTCCTTCAATACTCCGAGGGGTGTATCAAAATAACGATTAGCAATCTTAGCATTACCCTCAAACAGCATGGCCGGGACCTCACCCCAGGCTGCGGTTGCATCACACAAATGATGCTTGTGTAATATATTGGCGACCTTATAAGATTCAAACATATCGTTGGTATATCCATCCGTTCCAAGACCGGTTAATATTCCGCGATGGAAGATCTCCATTGTAGGAGGGCAGCCACATGCGTTACCCATATTGGATTCCGGATTGTGAACCACCATGGTGTCCGTCTCCTTCAAAAGCTCCATCTCCTGACCATTGACATAGATACAATGCGCCGCGATGGTCTTCGGTCCAAGAATACCCACATCCATTAATCGGTTTACAATTCGTTTGCCATGATTCTTTAAGGATGCATGAAGATCCTCAATACCCTCTGCAACATGGATATGATAACCCACGGACTCCGGTGTGTTCTCTCTGCATAGAGCAAAGGTCTTGTCGGAAATCGTAAAGGCAGCATGCATACCCATCATACCCTTTAGCATATCATCTGTTTGGTTTGCCGCAAACCGGATAAAATCTGCATTCTCCTTTACTCCGGCTATCATCTTGTCCTCCCCGTCACGGTCTGACACTTCATAACACAGGCAGGTACGAACTCCTAACTCCTTCGCTGCATCCGCGATGGTAAATAAGCTGTTTCCGACACTGCCGAAGCTTGCATGATGATCAAATACGGTAGTAACACCGTTCTTAATACAATCAATATAGGTTGCAAGTGCACTCTGTCTTGTCTGTTCCAGGGTAAGATGACGATCAATATTCCACCATAGGCCGTCCAAAATATCAAGGAAACCCTTTGGATTATAATCGTTAATGGATAGTCCTCTCGCCATAGCACTATAGATATGATTATGGGTATTAATCAAGCCCGGCATAATGAGACCGCCCTTTGCATCAACCCAATCCGCCTCCGGATATTCTTTTTTCAGATCCTCCGTATTCCCTACCTTCAAAATGAGCTTTCCTTCTACCAGAACAGCTCCGTTCTCGATCAGAGGTCTGTCCTTATCTCTGGATATTACTCTACCATTACCAATTAGTATCATAATTGTCTCCTTTCTTTCTACAATATTCCTTATTTTGGGCATTTAGTCCCATCCCTTCGGAAAATGTTTTATAAGTTGTTTGAATTGTTACATTGTTTGACTAATCAATCTAATCAGATTTTAAAAAAAATAAAACTAAACAACAAAATTTTAATCTTATTTTATATTTTTCGTCTTTTTGAACAACTTTTATAGATATTTTTGTGCTTTTTATATAGTTTAGCACATTCTATTTTATACTATTATAGTTTATCACCAACATAATGTAAAATCAAATGAAATTATAAAAAAATCATTTTTTTATTTTTTTGCCGAAAAATATATTGATTTTTTATTTTAATATGCTATGATGAATCATATGATATACGCTTTTAACAAACTACACACAGGCTTCCTGCATCGGAGGATAATTCTTAAGGCTTTTATAATAAGAAAAATCAGAAATTTTCTGACTTAATGGCTTTTTTGTATTAAGTAATCAAATGCATCTAACAAGCAACCTTATTGTTATTCCTACCTATATTACGATGCATGAAGTTCCTTTCTTTGTAAGTATTATTCTATTACATAATTAGGAGGTAACCATGGATAAGATCAAATGGATTAAGAACAGCATGCCAAAAACAGACGATCTAAGTCTTAAGGTGATGGATGAGTCAGAGGTTAAGAAGGCTCGCAATTTCCATCAAACCATTCCCGGCTATGAACGCACTCCCCTAGCAAATCTAACACATATGGCTTCCTATTTAGGCTTGAAGGAGCTTTATGTCAAGGATGAGTCCTATCGCTTTGGCTTAAACGCATTTAAAGTATTGGGTGGCTCCTTTGCTATGGCTCGTTATATTGCTCAGAAGACAAACCGGGATGTATCGGAGCTTGATTTTGAGACATTAACCAGCGATAAGCTTAGACAGGAATTTGGTCAGGCTACATTTTTTACTGCTACGGATGGTAATCACGGTCGTGGAGTTGCCTGGGCGGCTAATCGCTTAAAGCAAAAGGCTGTTGTTTATATGCCTAAGGGTTCAACTCAGACAAGACTGGATAACATCAAAGCGGAGGGTGCTACTGCTACCATTGAAGAGGTTAATTACGATGAATGTGTTCGTATGGCCGCTGCTGCAGCTGCACAGACTCCCAATGGAGTCGTTGTTCAAGACACTGCTTGGGAAGGCTATGAGGAGATCCCTTCCTGGATTATGCAAGGCTATGGTACAATGGCACTGGAAGCCGACGCTCAATTGAAGGAGCACGGAACCGATTGTCCTACCCATGTATTTGTTCAGGCCGGCGTTGGTTCTTTAGCCGGAGCGGTGCAAGGATATTTTGCGAACATGTATCCTGATAATCCTCCAACCGTTGTAGTTGTGGAAGCAGACGTCGCCGCTTGTCTCTACAAAGGTGCGGTAGCCGGTGACGGTAAAGAGTACTATGTAGACGGTGATATGCAGACCATCATGGCAGGTCTTGCCTGCGGGGAGCCAAACACCATATCCTGGGATATCTTAAAGAATCATGTTTCCGTATTTGTGGCTGCTCCTGATTGGGTTGCCGCAAAAGCTATGAGAATGCTTAGCGCTCCGATCAAGGGTGATCCCCAGGTAGTGTCCGGTGAGTCCGGTGCAGCTCCCTTTGGAATATTGGTTGAGATTATGACAAATCCGGAGCTTTCCGAGCTTAAGAACGTGTTAAAGCTGGATGAGAACTCGAAGGTACTTCTCTTTTCAACAGAAGGTGATACTGATCCCGATCGATATAAAGAGATCGTTTGGGACGGCAAACAGTATATGTAAACGAGCGGAGTGAAAGATTATGAACGCTCTTTACGTTCATAATCCATGTAAACGTAGTGAGCACAATGCGAGAAAAACACTCGTATAGCAAGCTTGCTTGTAAGCATGATGGTCGTGAAAAATTATGAAGTTTCTGTATGTTCATAATATATATAAGGAGGAAAAGAAAGAATGGATTTTAACAAAATCAAACAGGCATCGGAAAATTACTTACCCGCTATGACCAAATTTCTTCGTGAGCTGGTTGCAATTCCCGGTGAAAGCTGCGGCGAAGAAGGACATATCAAGCGTATCGAGGCCGAGATGAAAGCTCTGGACTTCGACAAGGTGGTAATTGATCCTATGGGTAACGTGCTGGGTTATATGGGAAACGGCAAGACCTTAATCGGTTTTGATGCTCATATTGATACGGTTGGTATTGGTAACAGAGCCAACTGGAATTTTGATCCTTACGAGGGCTTTGAATCAGAGGATGAGATTGGTGGCCGTGGTACTTCT
>JAEYXC010000378.1 GCA_023428655.1 Bacillota bacterium
GTGAAGGATGCACTGGTCAATGCAAAACGCAATGAAGCAACCAATATTGAGTTCTATAACAATGATGCCGGTGTCTTTATGAGTCAGATGGCGGCAAAGGGGGAGACGGCTGATGTGGTATTCCTAGATCCGCCAAGATCAGGTAGTAATCCTCAATTCCTTGATGCTTTAGCTGTCCTTAAGCCGAGTAAGGTGGTCTATATCTCCTGTAATCCGGTTACCCTAGAACGGGACCTGGAGTACCTTACCAAGAAGGGCTATAAGGCTAGTATTGCTATTCCTGTGGACATGTTTCCTTGGACGGAACACGTGGAGACAGTCTGTCTGCTATATAAGGTGAATTGAGAGATAAATCATATAGATAGTTCAAAATGATAAATAGATAATTTAAAAAGATAAAAAGATAATACAATTAGGGAGAAATAGAATGGAAATTTTAATGAATTTACTGCTGATGTTAGGTGGAGTTGCTGTGTTTATGTTTGGTATGAAGCAGATGAGCTCTGGTTTGGAACGAAGCGCAGGATCAGGAATACGAAATTTTTTTAAAAAATCAACAAAAACAGAGTCTTTAATTACGGAATTGGAATCGGAGCAACGGTACTTGTTCAATCTTCTTCAGCTACTTCGATCATGACAGTCGGACTTGCTCATGCGAATATTGTAACAGTTAAGCAGGCTCAGGTTTTATCCTAGGAGCTAAAGTAGGTACTACGCTTACAGCATTTATATTTGCCCTTTCAGGCATCAGCAAAGGCGGCTTTAGCATTAGTTCTGTTTTTGCAGCGGTTGCATTTGTCGGTGTCATCATCGTTTTTTCCACGAATAACGAAACCCTTAATAAAATTGCGCCATTTTTAATCGGATTTGGAATGCTCTTTATCGGAATGGAAGTGATGGAAACCGCAATTGGTGGACCAGATTCCACGCTGAGCATTCAACTATCTAAAGTATTCAAATATGAAATCATGCAAAATCCTATCTTGTTGGTGATATTAGGAATTCTCTTTACAGGCATCATACAGTCATCAACGGCAGCAACTGGTGTTTTTATAGCTTTCTTGGCTGCGGGAGTTATCCACAATATAGATCAATCATTTTTCTTAGTGATGGGAGCAAATATTGGAACCTGTAGCGATGGCATTATGGCCTCCCTATCCACGAACGCCAACGGGAAACGTATCGCATTATTTCATTTGATTACCAGCGTAATTGGCGCGATAGCTTTCTCTATTATTCTGGTTATTTTCAGAACACCCATTAGCAATATGTTTGAAAGTCTATTCCCCCGAAATCCCCAGTTTAGCCTTGCAACATTTAACCTGATTTATAATACCCTTTACACCTTAGTGTTACTCGTATTTATCGACCCGTTAATTAATTTAGTGTCACGTTTAGTGAAAGATAAGCAACAGAAGTTGGAAGAATTGTCATATATTGATGAGCGTTTCTTGCAAACTCCGGCGGTAGCTATTGAACAAGCATTAAAGGAATTACACGATATGGCGACTCTCGCCAAAGAGAATATTGATCGTTCTTTTGCTTCCTTGGTCAACGAAGATATGAGTGAAAGTAACAAAATCGCCGATGTTGAATATCGTATTGATTTCTTGACAAATAAGCTCACAAGCTTTTTCATCAAAATTTCATCAGTGACTAAATTTGCTGATGACGAAAAATTGATTGGCGGATTGCATCATGTAACAAACGATATTGAGCGGTTGGGCGATTACGCTATACTTTTGGTAAAAGAAACTAGTTACATGAAAGAAAATAATGTCATGTTTTTAGATCAGACCAAAGAGGAGCTTAACCTAATCTATGGGCATATATCCGAAATGTTCGATTTAGGGTTTGATGCGTTTACAAAGCGTAGAACCGAAAATTTTAAAAAAATTTCAAACATTCATAAGGAAATTAAAAAACTAATATCCTCTACGCGTAACGAACATGTGGTACGTCTAAGTTCCGGAATGTACCCTGTTGAGGTATCAAAAAGCATTTATTCTGTTCTGTTTTCCTTGCAAAGAATATCGGATCATATCGTGAACATTGCTTTCTCAATTCGATCCACCACCGGAAGTAAAACAGAAGCATTGGAAGCCATTGAAAGAGAAAATAAAAAAAGAAAATGTAGGTCGTAAGTATTCTCTAGAGGCCAACATGAACAAGTGAACCCCCCCGAAATTAGGTGATAGTCACAAGTAAAAGAAAAAATATCGGAAGAGGGCTTGTAAATACTCCAGAATAGAACGATAAGTGCGAAAGTGAAAAGCAAATCAATCAGAATACAAAAGAAGATATTAAAACCTGTTGCCGAACGAAGAACTGAAGCAGCCGATCAGATGGGATGGGAGTGTTTAATGAACAACATCAGACACTCAGCGGAGGAAATCGTACTAAAGTAACTGATTTACATATAGAGGAAAAACACAATCAAATAGTGAGTTATCAAAAGCCGGATAGTGAGAACCAGTCATTATCCGGTTTTTCTTTACAAACAAAACCCGATGAGGAACGCAGGGCAGATTTACAAAGAGGGTTTAATACAATGACCATTTTCTGAAGCACAAAAGACCAGAGATTACAGGCTATTACAATATGGAATAGGACAGTCTATTACAGGCAGAAGATAGCAAGTATTTAATGAAGTTATGGAACGAAAGCAATTCATACCGTCACTATCTCAGGCGAATAGGATGAAATGGATGAGTCAGTCAGGAAAATAAGTGATATAAATAAAGCATTGGTGATGAACAACATTAATGTTAGTTGTATCAATAAAGAGGGAAAAGATCTTGAAGAATATTTTATTAACTTGATGGGGGTGAGTAGATTGCTAAATTTGTTGTACGGAGAAAGGTATAAGATGAAGAAAGATAATTTAAGTATAATTATCTTATTTATCTACATAATTACAGGGGTTTTGTTTTTTATTCAATTTAAATCTGTTATTTTAGATTGTGATATTACAGAATTAGCAAATGATGATACATTAGGTTTATTTTCACTTATGCTAGGCGATTTGTCACGATATGGTAATGAATTGTACATTAACTTTATTAGGTCTAATAGTGGTATTTGGTTTTGTGTCAGCATTATTTACTATTCCAATTTTAACATCAATCTCAGTTTCGGATGAATATACAACAAGAAATATTCAACAGATTACTGGTAAAGGAATCAACCGGTTTAAGATCGTACTTTCTAAATTCTTTGGAATATGTGGATTTATTATATTTATGCATAGCATCATGGTGGTAATTGGAGGCATCACCTCAATTGTTTTTGTAGGTATGGGAAATATACCGGAATTTATTTATACTATAACAATTTTTGATGTTAAAATTATGTTGATTCAGATTGCTTTTATCTCAGTCTGCCTGTTTTTTACTTTTGTGATTAAGAACTCTGGATTAGCAATGCCGCTAAACTTTGTTATTTCAATTTGCTTAGTAGGTGAGCTTTCAGGCGGTTTATTAGGTAAAGTAATCTTAAAACCAATCATTACTTATATGTTCATAAGCATTATTTTTATCTTATTAACTATTTTTAGATTTAATAAAAGTGATATGTAGAAAATTATACTAGGAGGAACCAAAATATGAAGAAACGGATGATTATAACAGTTATACTTGTATGTATTTTAGTTATTGGAGCAATAGAATGGAAAACGAAAAAAGACTTTACAACAGATGTAACAAACATTAGTGGAATTATTGTAGATGAAACCATGGATAATGTCAAAGTGGAAGTTTCAAAAGATGATCAAATATATGTTTCCTATTATGAAGGAATAAGCTACCATTATAACATTATTGAAGAGAATCCTTTCAGTATGGCTGAATTATTAGCCAGGATTGCAGTGCAAGGAAGAAGAGTAGGTAGCGACGCCAATAAAGAATCAAATATGCAGGAGAGAACCATCGTCTGCAAGGACATAGAATATAATAAGGTGACTGGTTGTATTACAAAACACGGAGAAGAACTGAAACTGAATACAAAAGAATATTTATTAATGGTCTATCTGCTTGAGAATAAAGGAATTCTTTTAAAAAAAAAACAAATATATGATGCAGTCTGGAACGAAGAATATATGTATGACGATAATACAGTTATGGTTCATATTAGTCGTATTCGTAATAAGATTGAGGATAACCCTAAACAGCCTGAATATTTAGTTACATATAAGGGAATAGGATATAAGCTAACAATGTAACAAATATTGTTACAGGAAAAATAGAAGTTCCATATCAATTAAGAGATTAGTTGGTAGGGGACTTTTTTGAAATGTAAAATTGGTAAGGGGGCATTACGAACATGAACTTGGATATCAATATGATTGTATATGCAAATGGAATTGTAATGATGCAGGCCTTTCATTCGTTTGAACTTTCGGATGAAAAAATATAAGTATAAATTAAATATGTTAGGGCTTTGAAGGGCTTGAATGAAGGGCTTGAATGAAGGTGCCTTTAAAATGTGAATCTCGTTTACAAAACGGGAAGGTGGAATTACATTCAACCCTATTTCATGAGGGCTTCATGAGCTTCAATGAGGGTTTATAGTATTATCCATGATTCATGTCGAAAAAGACATGTTTCATGCAGCGGACGGTATTTTTGTGTAAATTTTGATAGCATAAAAACTTAGGGAGTCTGCCCTACAGTACCCAACTATGGGATACCAAAATCATCTTTGATTGCCGGAGCAAGCTGTTCTGCATGAACAAGGAAAACCAAATTTACGAATTAAGGAGGAAAAGACCCGATGAACAAACGATTGCTAAGTATGCTTCTTGCGCTAAGTATAATATTTACCATGCTGCCGGTTACGGCTATGGCGGAAGAAACACGTATTCCTATTGGCGCAAGCCGAGAAGTAATAGCATTAGAGCCACTTGCAGGAACAGAAGAAACGGTCACGACCGACATATCCACTGAGGATTTAGATTTACCTGAAACTCTGGCCGCCACGGTGCGGACAGCCGTTCTTGCCGGAGCGGAACCCGTGCAGGATTCCGGCAGCCCGGATGGGGATACGGCAGCGGCCGAGACGACGGTCGCAACAACCAGTTCCACCCTAGAGGCAGAGGTCAGCAAGACGGGGGAAACAGTCGGTTACACCATCACCCTGCGTTATGTCAACAACGATCGAAATGCCACCACCACGGTACAAACAGATGCTAACGGCAGGCTGACGGAACTGCCTGCCCATGGCACCGACCCCGATGGTAAAACCTTTTACGTCTGGTATATAAATGACGCCGCTAAGACCGAAGTTACCACCGACACCGTGTTCACCAAAGACACCATAATCTATGCCCAATGGGGGTTAATCCAGCTAACTCTTAAGGGAGGCTATCCTAACCAGATAAAAATGGGATCCAGCGAATCCATCTACTACAATACCCACTCTCCAGATTATAAAGGCACCATCAGCTATGCTATCAAAGCAGGTGAGCCCGTTATTTTGAGCCTAACACCAAGATATAACGGCGGCGTCAATGCAACCGCCCTCATGATTGGTACGACGACGGTTGTGGTCACGGCCCCGGAGGACGGCCGGTTTGGCAGCACTACGGAGGAGAAGACCATCACAGTAGTTCCCAAATCCATCTACATCGACCACACCGGCATCACAGCCAGCAAAGTATACGATGGCAACGACAGCTTAACCAGCACTCAGCTTCAGAACGTTCCGAGTACCATTCAGTTCCGGGATAAGAACGACAACACAGGCATTCCTGTAGCCCTGGAGCCAGATGAATACACCGGCACGCTGACTGCCTACGTAGGTACTAAAAATGCAGGCACAGGCAGGACCCTAATTTTTGGGGGCATTACCCTGACGGATGAGGGTGCGAAAACATACAAATTAGAAAGTTCTAGAAGTACGGCCGGCACCATTGAGAAGAAGCCCATCACCCTGACTGCCGACATACTGGCCGGCCTCACCGCCCAAAAGGTGCAGGGGGTGGACGGTGTGACCCTTTCCATGGCTTCGCACCAGTTTGCCACCGGCGTGGGCAGTGAAAAGTTGACCATCGCCCTCAAGCCGGGTGCAGCGACGCCCTCACTTGAAGATGACACGGTGGGTACCGGCAAGAGCTACACGGTCAGTGCCGACAGTTTCGTTATCACCAACGACGCAAACAACGGCTATGCTGCAAACTACAGCGTCAGCGGCGATGTCACTATGACCAACGGCGTGGTATCGCCCCGCCCCAGCGCCACGCCCACGGTCTCTGCGGCTACCGTTGTCAAAACCAGCCCGACACAGGCAAGTATCAGCTTTACGCTGACCAACATTCCTGTTTACGAAGACGGACAGACATGGAAGGTTTATTCCGCTTCGACAGGCGCAACTCTGGCTTCCGGCGTGACAGCAGCCAACATCGGCAATACCCTGACCTTAACCCATGCCACGGATGTTCCTGCGGCGACTTACTATGTCGCTGTTACGGAAAGTGGTAAAACAGAGAGCGCAAGATTGGCTCTGACCGTGGGTGCATACGTTCCAACTTCGCTCACCGGCACGGTAACAATCAGCGGTACTCCCCAATACGGTCAAACGCTGACCGCCACATACAACGCAGGTAACAATACCGGCAACCTCTCCTATCAGTGGAAGCGGAACGGAAACGATATTACTGGAGCCACTACGAATACTTATACGATAGTACAGACTGACATCGACCAAATACTTACCTGTGAAGTAACAAGCACATTGCATACAGGTTCTGTTTCCAGTGATGCCACCGCCACTATTGAAAGGGCCGATGGTCCCACCGGCATAGCGACCATCAGCAATACATCACCGAGAATCGGCGACACTCTGACGGCTTCGCTGGCAGGCGACAACAACAGTGGTGTGCTAACCTATGTATGGAAAGCTGCCGGAACACAGGTTGGCACAGGCACAAGCTATACGGTGGCTGCGTCAGACCTCGGAAATACTATAACCCTTGAAATTACTTCAAGCGTACAATCCGGTATGGTCACAAGTACGCCCACTGCGGCTGTGTTGAGAAAAGCCGCCCCGTCCGCACCGGGAGCACCTATACTTGTTTCAAAGACGTACAACAGCGTAACCCTGGCGGCAAATGTGGCTTATGAATTCTCAACGGACGGCGTGGCATGGCAGACAAGCAATGTGTTTAGCGGTCTGACTGCAAGCACCACGTATACTTTCTACCAGCGTCTGGCTGAAACGGACGATACGGAAAGTACAACTGCAAGTGAGGGCTTGCGTGTGACGACAGATTCACACAGTAGTGGGGGCGGATCCGGCAGCGGCGGAAGCGGTGGTGGCAGCACCAATGACAACAGCGACTCTGTTATCGATACTCCACCGACACCGGACAAGGAGGATTCTCAAGTTCAGGCTGAAATCAAGATTTCCGGTACAGTGGATAGTAAGGGTAATATCACAGTTAATATCACGGAGGAAACCGTGACCGAAGCCTTAGACAAAGCGATCAAGGATACTAAAAAAAACGGAGATGAGCCTAGCGACATTATTCTGATACTCCATGTGGACACCGGTAGTAAGACCGGCTCCAATGTTACGGTTAATCTGCCAAAGGCCGTACAGGATGCCATCATAGCGAGTAAAATCGATAGTATCGTTGTGGTAGTAGATAACCCCGATATCAGAATTGACATGGATTTGGAGTCATTAAAGGAAATCAATAAACAGGCAAAGGCCGATGTAAACATCACCGCCACTCGCACGGACAATGATGAGCTGACGAAAGATGCGAAAAAAGCCATTGGAAGTCGACCGGTATTCGACCTCAAGGTGAATTACGGCAAGGACAAACAGGTGGAGAGTTTTGGCTCAGGCAGCGTATCGGTCGCTATCCCCTACACCCTCGGTAAAAATGAAAATACCGGGAATATACTGGCTGTCTACGTGGACGCCAGGGGGAAGGTACACTGGCTTGTAAACTCGTTCTATGATAGTGAGGAAAAGGTACTGCGATTTAGCACCGATCATTTTTCCACCTATGGAATCGGCTACAAGCAGATTAATGTCACATATAAGGACATTGCAGGCCATTGGGCAAAGGAGGATATTGAGTTTGTGATAAGCCGTGGATTGTTAGACGGTACCTCCAAAACCAAATTCAACCCGGACAAGGCAATGACAAGAGGAATGGTCGTTACGGCGCTGGGACGTCTGGCAGATGCGGATGTGAGCAGCTATAAAAAGAGCAGCTTTTCGGATGTGAAAAAGGATGCTAGTTACATGGGCTTCATCGAGTGGGCGTGTAAGAAAAATCAAATAGCCAAAACGGTGCAGGGCCTGCTCTCTCCAATCAGAGGGAGGGTAATTGCGAACAATTCTCGTACACCTTAGATGAAGGAGTTAAATTGTTTCCGATAACACACCCTATGGTTGCGAAAGAGAACGTTTCAGTTGGTGGAGTTCAGAGGAGATTATTGATATCCTATTGTTTTCGGTATTTGAAGGGAGATGCATCGCATAAGGTGATGCATCTCCCTTCTAACATCAATCCGATTTGGACTTTGTATTGATTCTAATGGTGTAAGGACTATAGGCTTGGTGGAAACTATAATATTGAAATGTATGCTCCTCCTTGTGAAGAGGATTTTGCAGAAAGTTATTGCGAGTTATGGCTACCAATTGAAAAGGCTTAGTAGGAGAGGACAGGGCTATGTTGTAAAACTCATTTCCATTAATGACGTATGAAATGATTTTCGCTTATTCAAACTATCTCGCACATCAAACCTACAAATACAAGAGGAATTTTTTACGCCACGAGATTATCAAAAACCGCAGCTAGATTTTACTGATATTTTGGCAACTATGCACGCAAGAATCAAAATTCGTATTCATAAATCTGTTATGGACAGGGTACTTGATTATTGTACCCAGAAGGACAAACTATTGTTTGTTTGAGTGGTGTGAATATTTTAAATAAAAGGGATATGGTTATTTTAAATGTTATACAATCATTGCCAAATCGGATGAAGCATATCTTTAACTGATTTGGCAATGTATAATTTTACTGTTAGAATGATTCGCATCATGAAAAGAGTAGTGTTGACAAGCTGAATTATACTTTGTTCATAGTATTTCTAATAGGAGAGTATGTGGGCTGTATTAATTGGTAGTATCTATAGCTGCTTCCAGCGTATGCCATGGCATTGTAGCACATTTTACTCTTGCAGGCATATTGGAAACATTAGAGAATGCAACCGCCTCATCCAGTTTCTCTAATTCTTCCGTTGTGAGAGGAGAGTTACGGATCATGCTAAGAAAGAGATGGCATAATTCTTTGGCTTCCTGGGGAGTTTTTCCTCTCACTTGATCAATCATAATGGAAACAGAGGCTTGTGAGATGGCGCAACCAATTCCGGTAAAGGAAGCATCTGCAATGATTCCATTTTCAAGTTTTAAAAATAACGTGATTTCATCCCCACAGCTGGGGTTTCTGCCAGGCATCTCCAGGCTGGCATTCTCCAGTGTATGCTTGTTGTGGTGGGATAAATTATGATCTTTGATGGCTTGGGAATATAGTTCATTAAGATTCAAGACCAAGGATTCCTTTCACTGTCTTTAATGCATCTACCAGGCGATCGATATCCTCTTGGGTGTTATAGAAGTACAGGCTCATCCGGCAAGTAGCGTTGACTCCCATATGAGCCATCAAAGGCTGGGCACAGTGATGACCTGCCCGGACAGCGACACCATGGGATGCAAGAATTGTAGCCGTATCGTGTGGATGTACATCGGTTACGTTAAAGGATAGAATTCCTATTCTATCGGTTGCGGTTTTACTACCGTATATAGGAAAAACATCTCTACTTAGACAAAAATATTAAACAATGTCAAATTTTGTTGGAAATTTTATAGAAATTTGGTATCATTATTTAAGATTAAATCATATGATGTATCTGCTATCATATGATACCAAAAATGTTGACAATGTGAATTAGGGGTGGTAAAATGGGGAATATAGAAGATAGGACTGAAAGCAAAATTGAAGAGAGACTAGATGTTTCAACCTACATTAGTAGGTTGGTTTATGCATTGGAGAATAATGCAAAGGTTACATTTCAAGAGGAACGTCAGGTTGATAAAAACAGACCTATACAATACACAAATAAATATACTGTGGCCCAATTATTTCCTGATGAAGATCCAGTAGATGCAATTAAGCATGAATTAAAGATTTTAAAGGTTGAAGAGTATATCGAAACAGTAAAAGATACTAGATTTCCTAAAAAATCAGAGATGCGAGTTTTTGGAAGATGTTATGGAGATAAAGAGGTTTATATTAAAATTAGAGTTGAGTTGATTCAAGTGTCGGTGGGCGGTGTAAATAATACTATTTTTGTAATGTCGTTTCATTTTTCGACTGTGGAATTCAAGGATGTAGTTTTTCCGTATTGTAAAAAGTAGGAGGTGTAGTATGGATATATTAAAAACTCAATATAAACTCTGTCTTAGTTGTATGGAAGAGCATGAAGTTCAAGAAGTTACAGTATCAGAAGAGAATATATTTAATGGCAAGGTAGTTCATTACATTGCAACTTATGAATATTGCAGTAATGCTGACGAATATACCCAAACAGAAGAGATGATAAGAAAGAATGATGTCGCATTTAAAGATGCATATAAAAAGCAGATGAATCTTTTAACATCAAATGAAATTATAGAAATAAGAAGTATATATGAAGTGAGTCAAAAAGATTTTTCCATTATACTTGGTTGGGGGTTAGCAACTATTACAAGATATGAAAATTATCAAGTTCAAGATACAGCCCATGATGATGTTTTACGTAAAATAAAGGAAGATCCAAAATGGTTTCTCCAGTTACTTGAGCGTTCAAGAGAAAATTTATCTTTAAAGGCATATCAAAAGTATAGCAAAAGGGTAAATGCATTGATAAAGTCTAAAAAGAATGAATTCCTTAAAGAATTTATAGAAATGCAATATATTGATATTAATGGAGATGAGCAGTTAACAGGTGGAACAATATTAAACCTAGATAAAGTTGTTGAGGTAGTGAATGTCTTTTCTTTACAAGTTCAAAATCTTTACAAGGTTAAACTGATGAAGTATTTATGGTACTCAGATTTTCTGAATTATAAAAGAACTGGGAGATCAATAACTGGTTTGGCATATAAAGCACTACCTATGGGAGCTGTTCCAGACGCACATGAGACGATAATATCACTAAATAACATACACTTTGATGAAGTTCTTATAAATGGAAATACAGCATACAAATTCGATTATGTTCCTGGGGTGGATACTAAGAATTTAGGTGAAGATGAGTTAGCTGTTATTGGTGAAGTAATAAGGCATTTTGGTGATATGAACACTAAGGATATTATAGATACAATGCATGAAGAGGTAGCATATAAGGAAACTGCAGCTAATGAGTATATTTTATATAAGTATGCAAATCAATTGTCTATTGATTAGAATTTAAGCTTATAATAGTAGATGCATTTCGATGTGGTACTTTAAATAAAGTAATTTCATTGTTTCATTTTCAAATTCACATAGCCTGTATTTAAGCTCCAATAGGCTTTAAGGGCATCATTTTTGTCTATCTTCAATTTAATGTAATTCAGAATTTGTATGAGGGAATAAAGAAGGCTAGATATAATTTTTATTTAATATCGCTAATAAAATTGAAACGAGGTGAAAAAAATGGTAAGTGAAAAGATGAAAGAATACAATCTATCTCATGAGCAGCTTGCACCCTTTATTGGCATTTGGCGGACAAGTGGACAAATTCTCGCTACAGACACGTCACCTGCTATACTTGTACATGGTATTGATAGTTATGAATGGTTGCCTGGTGAATATTTTCTACTCCATAAAGTTGATGTAATGATAGGTGAAAATAAAATAAATAATACAGAAATTATTGGCTGGGATTACGAAACTGGAAATTATTTTATGCACGCCTATGATACATCTGGAATATATAGCTGTATGCATGCAACAGTTAACGGTAATCATTGGGTGTATGAAGGACCAACTGAGAAATTCGTTGGAGGTTTCAACAAAGACAGGAGTGAATTTTCAGGGTTGTGGTACACTAGAGAAAAGGATACTGCATGGCAGCAATGGATGGATATAAAACTTGAAAAGGATTAAATTAGCCACTACAGGTAGACGTTATATAAGGTCTTTTCATAAGTGAATCCTCTTGGATCAATTTTCGTTACCAATTAATCCAAGAGGATTACTCTTGATTATACCCATACTATAACATCGGTGAAAGGAGCCTATATTAATTTCGTAGCTCACTAAACTCGTCATTCCATTTCGTTTACTATTTATTGTTCATTAACCACTGTGTTGCACAATGTGCCAATGCTGCTGAACCAATTGGCAGCACATCCTCATTGAATTTTACTTTTGGATTATGGGCTTGATAAACGTTTTCATCATCTGGAAAACCAGCTGAAAGGAACATATATGCTCCGGGAACAAGGCTTAAGATAACAGCGAAGTCATCGGAAGAGCTTGATTGTATCTTGGGAGATCCGGTCAGACACTCAATCGGCAGCTCGTGCATATATTTTATGATCTCATTTGTAAATTCCGGATTACAAATGAGTGGTGGTACTTCTGAGATCATTTCCACTTCGACAGAGCCCCTGTAAGTCTCAGCGGTCAATTTTGAGACTTCCTTCATTCTTTTAACAAGATACTCTCTGGTTTTTACTGAAACATTACGTATTGTACCCTGAAGAACAGCTATTTCAGGGATGATATTCGGTGCCGTACCGGCATTGAGGCTGCCGATTGTCAGTACACAGTTTTCACTTGGATCAACCTCTCTGGCAATTAATTCTTGCAGCCCAAGGTAGATATGAACCGCAATGTTGATTGGGTCAATGGAATTGTGCGGATAAGCACCGTGAGAGCCAACGCCCTTGACAGTAATTCGGAAGCCATCGTTGGAAAGCATCATAGTATTCTCATTGTTATACATATAAGTGCCTACCGGCAGCTTTCCGGCGCCTACATGGTAAGCTAGAGCAACATCAACCTTCGGATTTTCCAGGATACCTGCTGCTATTGCTGCCTTGGCGCCTTGAAAGATTTCTTCCCCGCATTGAAATAGAAATTTAACAGTACCCTCTATATTGTCTTCATTTTCCTTGAGCATTTTTGCGGCTCCTAGTAACATGGTGGCATGCATATCATGGCCGCAGGCATGACTATTATCATTGGTAGACGCAAATTCAAGGCCACTGGCTTCTACCATGGGTAGTGCATCCATATCCGCGCGTAGTAAGATTACCTTCCCCGAACCCTTTCCTACGGTTGCTGTAACAGTAGATTTGCATATCTGTGTTGGTGTATACCCCATTTCTGATAAATTTTTCATAACATATTCGGTTGTCTTTGGAAGATTCATTCCTATCTCAGCGTTCGCATGGAGATAACGTCTGATTGTAATAAGCTCACTCTTTAGGTCATTTGCTCTTTCGTAATAACCCACCTGCTATCCCTCCAATTCAATTGTTTTACTATCATAAAACGATTTTGTTATATCTTTCTTACTATATCATAACCAAATCTAAAACATTTATTGGAAAATTCTCGTATGTAAATTATGGGAAATATATTAGAATGGATTGATGTTGCACATAAAATTGGATACGGTGACGCTACGTTAAGACCAAAGATGGAGACAGGGTTCTTGTTGACGGAGGGCAGGGCATCGTTCATAAACTGGTATAACAAAATCAGACAAACTAAATAAGTACTATAATGTTTTGAAGTAAATATTATAACTATGATGTACAAATTTAATTACGTAAGGTATAATTCTGTAAATGGACCAGTCAATTTGTTATACTACTAAGGAGGAATTATATGAGAAAAATCATTGCACTTGAACATATCTCTCTCGATGGTGTCATACAAGGTCCGGGTGGTCCGGAGGAGGATACCAGCGATGGTTTCACTTATGGAGGATGGATTGCGCCATACTCGGATGAGATTCTTGGAACGCTACTTAGAAAGCAGATGAATAGTACCTTCGATCTATTGTTAGGTCGCAGGACCTTTAAAATTTGGGAACCATACTGGCCGCAACATGGGGATGCGTGGCCAGAGGTTAACCAGGCGACCAAATATGTTGCCTCGAATACAATAACAACAAGTGATTGGCAGCCGTCCGTGTTTTTAAGCGGAGATATTACGGAAAAGATCACTCGGATGAAGCAACATCAAGGACCGGATTTGCATGTTTGGGGAAGCGGGAATCTGGTGCAGACCCTTCTTAAGCAGGACTTGATCGATGAGTTTTGGTTGATGATCTATCCGATCACCTTAGGTTGTGGAAAGCGATTGTTTGCAGATGGCACAATTCCGACAACCTACAAGGTTGCAGAAAGCACGGTAACGCCAAAGGGTGTTATTATTGTGAGGTATGAGCGTACCGGCACAATTGAATAGATAAGGAATGAAATCGTACTACTTTATACATACGAAAATAGAAAGATCATTTGGATTAATGCTTTGAAGATTATATAGCCTGTAAGGAAATGGGCAAAAAAGGGGTGGGTTCATGATAAATTGAACCTACCCCTTTTGCGGTTATTATTGGGAGGATAGGGGATCAGGAATCCTTCCTCTTTGTACACGAGAAAATATCATATTAAAGAATCTGGTTGAGGCTGCTGAGAGCTGCGAAACTGTGTCGGTGTGATTCGATAATATCGCTTGAAGGTCTTTGAAAAGTAATTGACATCCGGAATTCCGCAGTACTGAGCAATGGTTTGAATCTGGAGTACCGTGGTACGTAGTAGTTCAGCTGCATGCTTCATACGTCTTCTGTTGACATAGTCGGTCAGTGTCTGACCCACTTCCTTTGTAAATAGTGCTGACAGGTGTCCGGAAGATATATTTTGTGTAGCAGCCAGAGTATGTAGGGTCAAATCACGGGATAGGTCTGCTTCGATACAGACCAAGGTTTTGCGGATGGGTAAAGAATAAGCGGCCATAGAGTGATTTTTTACCAGTCGGCAATAGGTGACATTCATTTCTGCCATCAATTTGAAACCACTGGAAGTCGAACTCACCAGTTCAATTCTTCGGGCAAAATCGGAAGAAACCCGATCCAGATACAAGGGGTGAACCGAACCCCGTTCTGCTGCTTTTCGCATCAGCGTATTCATAATGATACTGTAGTTCTTGATATTTCGCACCGGGTCAGCTACCCTTTGCTCGATGGACATCTGGCTCAAGCGGGAGAGCATTAACTCAGACTTATGTGTCATTCCATGCGAGACAGCAGTGAGTATTTCATTCTCATAGGCATAACGTTGTTCCATAGCCTGCATACTCAGTAACGTATTTTCTTGAGTAAGCGGGTCCTCTTTTGAAGAAAATGGAATGGATAGGGGAAGCTCTTCCTTCATATCCTCCATGCCATAAGCCTCATTGCCCCATAAAATATCCGCAAAGGAATTAACGACAGAAAATAAGAAGCTTTCGTCCGTCAGAACGGGAATGCTACTATAATAGTACTCCATCTCTTTGAACCTCGAAGGTGGAACCAATAATAACTCCGCTTCCTGAAGCAGCTGTTCTTGCGTCAGCTGCATTGACATATAGGGACCTATCATCAGAACAGTGGGGTTTTTATCCGGTAACAGCAGAAAAAGATAGTTACATAGATAGGGATCCGTGCGCTTGTATATGGTATTCTGTGATACCTGAAATGGTTGTTCGCAGAAAAAGCGTTGGTACTCTGCTTCATGTCCAAGAAAGCTCCGCAGCCCAAAGTCCGGAGGGACTGCGGGAGGTTTATCCGTTACGAGCTGTATTATTTGCAGATGCATCTTTTGCAGGATACGATGCACAAAATTTAATTCAGAGTGATACCACATACAAATCCTCCAATTCATGAACTATACAAAATAAACAAAAATATTATTTGTTTTTTATTATTATCGTATATTCCTCTTAATATTTCAATAGATTATCTAAAAAAAATACGAAAACATCTAAAAATATTACTCACGATATTTATCCCAAATTGATAAAATTATTACAAGAAGTTCAAAGGAGCGTTAAATCCTCCTTTGAATGATAAAAATGAGAAAAGGGGAAAATTGAATGAAAAAGAAAGTTCAATCAGACAAAAAAGGCTATCGTAAGTTTGGTATGCGTGACAGTTTTGCCTATGCTGCAGGCGATTTTGGATGCAATATGAGCTTTGCCCTTAAGGGTACCATGGCACTTTTTTGGACACAGTTTATGCAGATGGATTCCATATTGTATGCCGCACTGCTGATCGTAGTACAGGTATGGGATGCCATCAATGACCCACTCATCGGCTCCATCGTTGATGCTGACAAGCGACAGTACAAACGCAATAAATTCCTGTCCTACATCTTTGTGGGCTCCATTGGTCTTATCATAGGAGGGGCTCTGTGCTTTGTTCCTTGGCAGAGTGCATCTGCTGCAGCGAAGGTCATTATATTCGTTTGTGGCTATGTTCTCTGGGATGCCTTCTACACCATCGCAAATGTCCCTTACGGTTCATTACTGTCCCTCATCTCTAAGGAACCTGCCGATCGTGCCTCTTTATCTGCATGGCGTTCCGTTGGCTCTTTAGTAGGGAACATGGTCCCCATGGTTATCCTTCCCTTCTTGATTTATGACAAGAACAACAACATTGTTGGCGAGCGCGTATTTTTCGCAGCTCTGCTTATGGGAATATTGGGCTTCATCGCCTTTCAGTTCATGATCCGAAATACTGAGATAAGGGTTGAAGAGCCGGTTAAATGCAACGAGGGACAGCCTAAGTTTAATGTGTTAAAGGCAATCAAAAACTTCCTACATAATCGTCCGGCTGTTGGTGCAACGGTGGCTGCCATGGGTATGTTCTTGGGGATGCAAGGGGCTACCACAGCGGTTCAGGTTTTATTTCAATCCTATTTTGCGAATGCAAAGATTTCCGGAGTGGTTCAGCTTTTTGCAATGATTCCAATCTTTTTGTTTACGCCCTTGGCCCGTAAGATGGTAGTGAAGTATGGCAAAAAAGAGCTTTCTGTATTTGGTTCAATCTGTAGCGTGGTAGCATGTGTGGCTATGCTGATATTGCCAATCACCCCTGATATGTCAGGTCTGATGATCTATATTATCTGCCAGCTAATCAACAGTCTGGGTATGGGTATCTATTCAACAGTATCTTGGGCTCTTATGGGAGATGCGATTGACTACAATGAATGGAAGCACGGGGTACGTGAGGAAGGTGTTACTTATTCCCTGCATTCCTTCTTTCGAAAGCTGTCCCAGGGCATCGGTCCCGCTCTGGCACTGGTAATCATGGCTGCTCTTGGCTATGTTGAAGCAGATAAAGGAAATCAGACCTTTGAGGTGGCTATGAATATGCGATATTTGGTGGCTGCTCTGTATACCATGAGTGCTCTGCTACAGCTTATCGGTCTGGGTCTGATTTATAATCTGGACAAAAAGAAGCTTGCTAAGATGAATGAGGAGCTGGATGCCAAACGAGAACAACCTATGGCAAATTAAGCTTTATAGTGAGAAGAAAAACATAAGGATATATGGGTGGCAGACCGAGTAACCTTAGTCTGCCACCCATATATCGTAAACTTAAGGAGGTACTAATTTGAGATCTATCATTAATTTTAACGCCAAATGGGCTTTTACGAAACAAGCAACTGAAATCCCCGCACAGCTACCAAAGAATTGGGATTGGGTTAATTTACCCCATAGCTGGAATGCGATTGACGGTCAGGACGGTGGTAATGATTACTACAGAGGTACCTGTTACTATGCCAAATCCTTAGACAAAATGGATTTACCCGAGACGGATTGCTACTATCTGGAATTGCGAGGTGCTAATTCCTCAGCTGATGTGTATCTGAATGGCAAGCATTTGGCCCATCACGATGGAGGTTATTCGACCTGGCGTGTGGATATCACAGAGACCCTGACACGTGAAAATCTGTTTGTCATCACAGTGGATAATGGGGCAAGTGACATGGTCTATCCCCAGGTTGCTGACTTCACCTTCTATGGTGGATTATACCGGGATGTAAATATAATCTGTGTTAACGAATCTCACTTTGATCTACAACACTTTGGTGGCACTGGATTGAAGCTTACTCCTGAGGTGTGTGGTAAGGATGGTAAAGTGGAGGTTGAAGCATGGATTACTAATTTTAAGGATGGGCAGATCCTCCGATATACCGTTTCTTCAGCCTGTGGTGAGGAAGTGGCAAAGCTTGAAACCAAGGAAAGAAAAGCCGTATTGAATATCGCAGATATTCATCTTTGGCATGGTCGTAAGGATCCTTATTTATACAACGCTACAATTGAGCTAGTAGATCAGGAGGAAGTCATTGACTGTGTATCATCCCGTTTCGGTTTCCGTACCTTTAAGATAGATCCTGAAAATGGCTTTATTCTCAACGGTGAGGAGTATCCCCTTCGTGGTGTGTCCCGTCATCAGGACCGTTGGGGCTTTGGTAATGCCCTTCTGCCCGAGCACCATGAAGAGGATATGGTGCTGATCTATGAGGCTGGATTTACCACAATCCGTTTAGCGCATTATCAACACGACCAGTATTTCTATGATCTGTGTGATGAGCGAGGCATGATTGTCTGGGCTGAGATCCCCTATATCTCCCAGCATATGCCTACTGCTCGTGAGAATACCATCAGCCAGATGAAAGAATTAATTGTCCAAAATTATAATCACCCCTCCATCGTGGTGTGGGGGCTTTCCAATGAGATCAGTATGAAAGGAGAAAATGATCCTGATCTAATCGAAAACCACCATATCTTGAATGACCTGTGTCATGAGATGGACAAAACTCGTCCTACCACAATGGCGGTAGTATCACCCTGTCCCATTGACAGTCCCTATGTCCGTATCCCGGACACTGTTTCGTATAATCACTACTTCGGATGGTATGGCGGTGATACCTCCATGAACGGTCCTTGGTTCGATGATTTTCATAGTAAGTATCCCAACATTCCCATTGGCTGCTCCGAATACGGATGTGAAGCATTGAACTGGCATACCTCCCAACCTACCCAGGGGGACTATACAGAGGAGTATCAAGCGTTCTATCACGAGGAGTTGATCAAGCAGCTGTTCACACGTAAATATATGTGGGCCACTCATGTTTGGAATATGTTTGATTTTGGTGCTGATGCGAGAAGTGAGGGAGGAGAGAATGGTCAGAATCATAAGGGGTTAGTCACCTTTGACCGTAAATATAAGAAGGACGCCTTCTATGCCTACAAGGCCTGGCTGTCGGACACACCCTTTGTACACCTTTGTGGTAAACGCTACATCAATCGTGTTGAGGATGTTACAAAGGTCACAGTATATTCCAACCAACCCGAAGTTGAGCTGTTTGCCAATGGTGTTTCCCTGGGTAAGAAGCAAGGAGAGCACTTCTTCTACTTCGAGGTACCCAACAAAGGAGAAACCACCCTCGTAGCCGTTGCCGGCGATCAGCGGGACGAGAGTAGGCTTAACAAGGTTGATGTATTTGATGAGTCTTATCGTTTGAAGGAAAAGAATGCTATCTTAAACTGGTTTGATATTACTATGCCGGAGGGATATTTCTCTCTCAATGATACAATAGGAGATATCATGAAGACGATGAAGGGTAAGCTTCTATTTATGGGGATGTTTGCCAAGCTTCTGCCGAAAAAAGGGGATAAGGTTGCCGGTGGTTTTGAAATGAATGATGCCATGATGAGTATGATGGGAGGCTTCACTGTATTAAGATTAAGCGGTATGATTGGGACTATGGGCATCAACCTGACAAAGCAAGATTTGCTGGATCTGAATGCAAAGCTTAATCAAATCAAAAAGAAATGATAAGAAAGAAATAATAAGAAGGAAACGATAAGAAAGAAAATATTATAAAGTAAGGATTTTAATTAATCCATAGTACGATCGTAAGCTTTATGGTCCTATCTCTAAAAGAAGGCTCTAAATCCGGCACATATGCAGGATTTAGAGCCTTAAAATATATCCTCCATGAATTCATTTGCTTCAACTATTATCGCAACTATATCATGAATACTGAATAAACGAACATTAGAAGCGGTTATATCAATGAAATCTTGTTATATTTGTGTTGGATTATAGTTAATTTGTGTTTGCATTTTATTGACTGGGTTCGGATTAACAAGTATAATAAGTTACGCAAGTGATACCTCATCATCTTTGATGATAACACCTTGAAAGAAAAGGAATGGGATAAATATATGGGATAAATCACATGAATTAATCGTTCAAGGTAACAATTGTTCTATTGATTTCATGGCACAAAAATTGTATAACAGGAATGCTGTGATTCAATTTGGCAAAATACAAAGGACAAATTATGGAGGACGTATGAGAAAGGACATAATACTATTTCGCAAAAAAAAGAATTATACTGGGGGGAATAAGAGAAATATCGGTATCGCAGTAAGATTAACGGCTGTGTCAGTCGGTATGCTATTATTTTTGGGTATGATTATAATTACATTCTCTGCTATAAATATGGGTCAGAATATCAGAGAGAGAGAGAAGGAGTCATTAAGGACCACAGCTCATACGCTCCGAAATGCATATTATGTATTGTATGAGGGTGATTTTAATAAATTAAAGAACAACGCAGAGTTTGGTAATGAGATGACGGAAGAGGATGCGGTAAGTTCTGCTACAACGAAGGACGTGGACGGGGTAAGCTCTGCGACAAAAGAAAACATTAATGCCATGACTATCATCGATACTCTTCATGATGAAACAGGAATCGATATCAGTATATTTTGGGGGGATGTGAGCATCGTCACATCCTTTAAGGATGATTCCGGCTTAAGAAAAACAGGATCAAAATTAGAGGATGAGGTTAAAGAGCAGGTAATCGATCTCGCAAAGGAGTACTTTAGTGAAGATTATTATATGGAGGAGCATTCGCATTATGTATATTATATACCGATCGTCAACGGTAACGAGGTCTTAGGAGCACTTGGTGTAGCACGGGACCGTGATATTATTAACAATATCGTAATGAAGTCCGTAATCAAGCAGATTGCAGTCGAGTTGGTTATCTCATTCATAACAATGACTATATTATCCTTAATTCTTCAAAGAATTTCTAAGTTTATTCAGGAAGCATCCGAGGCATTACATACAATAGCGGACGGTGACTTAACCCTCGAATTAAATGATAAGCTTCTTAGAAGAAGAGATGAAATAGGGCAGCTTGGCGAATCTACCTTAAAACTGAGAGATCAGATCAAAGATATTTTGATGGATATTAAACGGTCCATAGTGACTTTGAGCGGCTTTGCCGATGAATTAGACCGATATCTAAAAAAGACCCGGTTGACAGTGGATGATGTAACAAGAGCCATGGAGGATGTCTCCAAAGGGGCAGCATCTCAGGCAGAGAGTACTCAAAACGCCAATTATAGTATGGTAGAGGTGGGCACTGAGATTGGTAAGATTACCGATGCTTTGAATACACTTAAGTCCAGATCGGATGATATCAGTATTGCAAGCCAGCAGGCTGATGATATATCGGATGAGCTGGAAATATCAGCGAATAATACGATCAGTGCGATTGACCGTATTGTTAATCAGACAGAGGAGACCAATGAAGCAGCACAGGAGATTAAGAAGGCATTAGATGTAATAACCGAAATCGCAAAAAGGACGAATCTTCTGAGTCTGAATGCATCCATCGAAGCTGCAAGAGCAGGGGAGCATGGCAAAGGCTTTGGTATCGTGGCCAGCGAAATAAAAGCCTTGGCGGATCAGTCGGGCAAATCAGCAAAGGAGATTGAGCTAAAAATCAGTAAATTACTAGAGGAGTCAGGTAAATCGCTGGAGGTAGTCGAACACGTAAAAGAAATAATTTCTGAGCAGAAGATCAAGCTTAATGAGACGAGACAGCAATTCGACACAGTCAGAGACGGAGTGGATGAATCTGCCGATAGCATCGATAGCATCTATGAGAAGATTGTGATTGTGGATAACAAGAGAAACGCTTTAATGGAAACAATCGAGGTGTTATCAGCCATAAGTGAAGAAAATGCTGCCAGTTCAGAGGAAACCTCTTCTTCAACGGAGGAGTTGAATAATACCATCCAAACCATAGCGGATAAAGCCTCCGAGCTAAAGAGTATGACAAAAGAGTTGAAGCAGAGAATCATGATATTTAAATTGAAGTCTTAGAAGTGCTAAAGTATAATAAGAAAAGATAACATAAAAAATCAAAGAAGGAGGGAGAACATGAAGGAACTTCAATTTTCGATTGAAATAAACGCTTCAAAAGAAAGAGTCTGGTCAACACTTTGGGAGGATGTAACCTTCCGTGACTGGGCAAGCATAATTGATGAAGGTACCTATATGAAGGGAGAAATGAAGGAAGGAAATGAGATTCAGTTCATTTCCTCCGTAAGTGGTTATGGTGTGACTGACTGGATTGAGAAATTGATTCCAAAGGAATTTGTACTATTCTACCACGGAGCGGACACAAAAGAAAGCGGACAACAGGAACGTGATAAAGAATGGACAGGTGGTAAGGAGAGTTATTCTCTTACTGATATAGATGGAAGAACTAAATTATTAGTGAAAACCGAAGTGCCACCAGAACTGGAAGAGACCTTTTATAACGTGTTCCCCAAAGCTCTGGAGCGTATTAAGTTTCTGGCTGAAGTCGTGACCATGGAGTGATAGACTATGAGGATTATTATATCTCCGGCTAAGAAGATGAATGTGGATACGGACTCCTTTGAGGTTACGGGATTACCGGAATTTATCAAGGATGCGACAATGCTGATGCATGAAATTCAATCCTTGTCTTGGTCAGAGGCAAAAGAATTATGGAAATGTAATGATAAACTGACGGAGTTAAACTATGAACGCTATAAAGCCATGGATCTGGTACATAGATTGACTCCTGCAGTAATAGCATATGAGGGTCTGCAGTATCAGCATTTGGCTCCGGCAGTGCTTACAACGGATGCACTAAGGTATATAACCGATCATTTGCGGATTTTGTCAGGCTTCTATGGGATATTAAAGCCCTTTGATGGGGTAACTCCTTATCGGTTGGAAATGCAAGCAAAGCTATCTGTGAAGGGCTGTAAGGATATGTATTGTTTCTGGGGAGATCGGTTGTACCAGAGTCTGTTGGATGATGACAGGATAATCATTAATCTGGCCTCGAAGGAATACTCACAATGCATTGAGAAATACCTTGAACCTCGGGATCGTTTTATAACCATTGAGTTTGGTGAGAAGTTGGATGGGAAGGTAAAGCAAAAGGGAACCTTAGCGAAGATAGCTCGCGGTGAGATGGTGCGCTACATGGCGGAGCATAAAGTGACTGATCTGAACGGCATTAAGGATTTTTGTGAGTACGGCTTTGTATACTCCAAGGAGCTTTCTAATGATATAAAATATGTATTTATTAAATAATTGCTTTCCTAATATGGGAAAAAGAAGCATTTAAACATATCAATGATTTGATTGCTATCAATAGGGCGAGAAATTGTAGCTGAGGCTGAATTACCTGTATAACACCTTGTAAAGGTATATTTAGTAATTGCTATGGATGATTTGGGAAACATTATCTATAGAATAGATGATATTTCTGAATTCTATGGGAACACTATGAATTATTCTTTCTTTGAAGAATTTGATGATGGAAGTTTTATCAAATAAAGTGATATCTATGGGAATTTTAAACATGGATTATCTTAAGAAGAGATGTATCATAATGACATAATTGGGATAAATGATCCAAAGAAAAAATGGAGGCCAAATAACGGCAACAACCATAGAACAAGCATAGAAGTGCAAAAAGATAGGAAAAAATTGAATATCTGCCAAGGAATCCTGAATGTATGGACATAGGACCGCAGACTAAAATTTACTTATTTGAATTGGAATAGGTATGAATTTTTGTCAGCGGTTTTTTATTGCTCGAAGAATTAATCTTGTATTATGCAGAATAATATAATTAATTCTTTAGGAGGACAACGATGAAAGACAAAATTTTTAGTGTATTGCAAAGAGTAGGACGTTCCTTTATGCTACCGGTTGCAGTATTGCCGGTGGCCGGACTTCTTCTTGGATTAGGAAGCTCCTTTACGAATGAAACAACACTGGCGACCTATAATCTGTTAGGAATTATGGGGCCTGGAACGGTGATTTACAATATTTTAACCATAATGAGTAAATGTGGCAGTGTCATATTCGACAACCTTCCACTGATATTTGCAATTGGTGTTGCAATTGGTATGGCTAAGAAAGAAAAGGAGGTAGCAGCCTTATCCTCTGCGATTGCTTTTTTTGTTATGCATTCTGCCATCAGCGGTATGATATCCATATATGGAGGACCGGAGGCCTTTTTGAGTGGTGCTACGGGTGGTGTGCTGGGTATGACCTCCTTACAGATGGGTGCATTCGGTGGTATTATTGTCGGTCTTGGAGTTGCTGCGTTGCACAACCGTTTTTACAAGATTGAATTACCAGCCGCATTATCCTTTTTTCAAGGAACCAGATTTGTTCCGATTATTAGTACGGTAGTATTCACCTTTATTGGTATTTTAATGTTCTATTTATGGCAGCCGATCCAGGCAGGAATTAACAATTTGGGTGGCTTAGTACAAAGCTCGGGCACAGTCGGCACCTTCTTCTACGGTATGATTAAACGATTGTTGATCCCCTTTGGTTTACATCACGTATTTTATATGCCGTTTTGGCAGACAGCGATTGGTGGTACCATGGATATCGCCGGAAAAACGGTAATTGGTGCGCAAAATATTTTCTTTGCACAGCTGTCGGATCCGGCAACAACGCATTTTTCAACAATGGCTACGAGATTTTTCAGCGGTGAATTTATTATTTATATTTTTGGTTTACCTGGAGCCGCATTGGCGATTTATCACAGCGCACGTCCGGAGAGGAAGAAGGAGGTATACGGATTATTATTTTCAGCAGCAATCACTTCCATTATGACCGGTATTACTGAGCCGATTGAATTTTCCTTTTTATTCGTAGCACCGATTTTGTTTGGAATCAATGCTATTCTCGCCGGTCTGGCCTATGCCATAGCGCAGGCACTGAATATTGCAGTTGGCTTAACCTTTTCGGGCGGCTTTATTGATTTGTTCATGTTTGGTATTTTGCAGGGTAATCGTAAAACCTCATGGCTTTTGATTATCCCGGTCGGTATTGTTTATTTTGCAGTATATTATTTACTATTTCGGTTCTTGATTAAAAAGCTGAATTTAAAGACCCCGGGTAGAGAGAATGAAAATGAAGAAACCAAGCTGTATACCCGTGCCGATTATGAAAAGAAGAAAAATGCAGCGAAGGATGGGAATAGTAAAGGAGGAGATGAATTATCAGCAGCCATAGCACAGGGACTTGGCGGGAAAGCCAATATCAGTGATGTGGATTGCTGTGCAACCAGACTACGAATAACGGTAATCGACGGTAATAAAGTCAAGGACGATATGCTCAAAGCAACCGGTGCGGCAGGTGTTGTTCGCAAGGGCAATGGTGTTCAGGTAATCTACGGACCTAGAGTAACAATCATCAAATCAAATCTGGAGGATTATCTGAAAAAAGAAGACCATGCTACTGAGAATAAGGCTTCAGAGCCTGCAGAGACTAAGAAAACAGATTATGAAGGGGTAGAAAAGCAAGATAGAAGTATGGGTCAGGAAATCGTAATTCATGCTCCAATCAGTGGTAAATTGATGGAATTATCAGAGATCGGAGATGGTGTATTTTCCGAAGAGATGTTAGGAAAGGGCTTTGCAATCGAACCGAAGGAAGGTAAGATTGTGGCTCCCTTTGATTGCAAGGTAGTAAGCGTCTTTGATACCAAGCATGCCATAGGTTTAAGCAGTGGAAATTTGGAATTACTAATTCATATCGGAATCGATACCGTCCAGTTAAACGGGAAGGGCTATGATATCAAAGTACAGGAGGGTGATACGCTGAAGATGGGCGATATAATTGGATTTTTTGATATTAAGGAAATAACGAATTCGGGTTATCGTACTGTGACACCGGTTATCGTAACCAATACCGATGACTTTACTATTTTTGAGCTTTTGAAAAAGGGCTTCATCAATACAAATGAAAAAGTACTCAGTGTAAAATAAACTACGATAGAATTTAGATTGGTTATTTTGTTCCATTTGTTTTGTTGATCGGAATTTAAAAAGAAAGGTGATAGGATAAATGAAGGAATTTAGTTATACCATTAAGGATGAATTGGGTATTCACGCCAGACCGGCTGGACTTTTAGTAAAGAAAGCAAGTCTGTTTCAATCAAGTATTAATATAACAAAGGATAGTGAATCAGCGGATGCAAAGAAAATTTTTGCAATTATGAGTCTTGGGGCCAAACAGGGAGATACCATAACCATACAAATTACAGGTGAGGATGAAGAGGAAGCCTTAACAGCAGTCAAGGAATTTATCGAAGGAAATCTATAATAGCCGTTATGATATTCGAATATCGGAAGGTAAACCATCCTGAATACGTAAGAATAGCAAATTTACACTGGGGTTAGGGTCCTGAGAATGAATACAGGCACTCATTCTCAGGACTTGGAGGACGATTATGCAAAAATATAATGGTAAAAGTGTTTTTGGCGGAATTGCAATCGGAAAGACCATTGTTTTCCATAAAACCGAAGGTAAGGTTCGCAGAAGTCATGTTGCAGATACAGAAGCTGAAATATTGCGTATGAACGAAGCGAGAGAAAAGGCGAAGGAAGAGCTTCAGAAATTATACGAAAAAGCAGTAGGGGAAGTTGGAGAGCAGAACGCCATGATATTCGAGATTCACCAAATGATGCTTGATGATCAAGATTATGTGGATTCTGTCCTTCATATGATCAAAACGGAGGAAATCAATGCAGAATATGCAGTTGCCACTGCAGGAGACAATTTTGCGCAAATGTTTGCTTCTATGGAGGATGATTATCTTAAGGAACGAGCTGCGGATGTAAAGGATATCTCCAATCGCTTGATCAAGATCTTACAGGGAAGCAGTGAAAGACAAATACAATCAG
>JAEYXC010000405.1 GCA_023428655.1 Bacillota bacterium
GGTATGCAGTCCCATATACGATTGTGGTCATCCACGAATTTATGAACCAACCCGTTAATATAAATACTAAAGTTAATGCAAATTCTATTAAAATATCTTTTTTTACATCCGTTGTAAGTAGTTTAGATAATGCTGTTTCTGCCAAAGCAGATCTTATTGCTAATATAATTACGATTGAAAGTACGGCCAAATCTAAATTTTTCAATAATACAGTAGTCAATACTGTAAAAAACAAACTAATAAAAACTGATATAGAGTTTAGCTTGAGCATTAGCTTCTCTCTCCTTAGAGTTTTCAGATATGAGTTGATTAGTAAGGCCATCTTCCCCTCAAATATATACATCGGAAAAACCAACGCCATATATCTCAAGCTATCAGAATACTTTGGCAACCATGCTGATAATATATACTTTATTGGGTAATACCCAATTAATAAACCAAATAAAATAGCCATCAAAAAATCTCTCATCATACAATAAATATCTGATAGTTTCCTTTCATCCGTTCGTCTTAAAATAGGAAATATAATGATCCCGATTGCATTTATAAAGATCATCAATAAATTTGATATGCTCAATGTAAGCGATACTTTTCCAAAGGTTTCTACATTCCAAGCTCGTTCTATACCAAACCTAACAATTCCAATTACCAACATACTTGCTATATTGGATAGCATGAGTTTACTACCAATGCTTATATTATGAGCTGCAACCTTTATATCGACAATCAGTATTAGGGGATTACTAAAGACGATATCCTTTGATGAATAGATTGCGTACAACAAGGATGCAAATATTCCTATCAAGTCTGCCATTATCATTAATCTATATTCTTTAACACCGATTAAAAGGCAAAAGATAATGATACAAAAATATAATAGCTTACCTATCGATACTACTTTTGCATAATCTTTAATTTTGTTTGTTGCTTGAAAAATAAAGGATAACAAGTCACGCATATTTGTAATGACTATACATAACGAAATCATATAGAATATAAAGCTTCTATTTGGATCTTTTATAAAAACACTAACAAATATTATAATCAAAAGAGCTATTAACACTTGAAAGACCAAAAGCAAATAAAATTGTGAACCAATCGATTTTTTGTCAATCTCATGATAATTTTTACCACCAAGCTTTAAATAGATCCCGCTGATCCAACCAAAATGCAAAAAACCGATATAGGACGAATAGAAAATATACAATTGCCAATAGCCGTATTCAGTGACACCAACTATTTTAGGTACAATCAGCACTACTAGTGTAGAAATAAGTAATGAAATAATATTAGTTATTAGTGTATAGGAGAAATTTTTTATCAATGATTTCGCTTCTCTATTCATTTTTGTCCCTTAGCTCATACTTTAGATATATTAGATATCTGTCAAGAGCTACTTTCCATAATGATAATTTACTATGTCTACTCCCATTTTTTGCCATCAGTAACACAGCTTGATATAATGTACCATTTTAATAAATTAAAATTTCTTTTGTATTCCTCGTAACACTGTACCCGTAAAAGTTCTAATATTATGCTTAATTTCAATGTTATGACTCCAAGACCAGAGAGTACTCATATGATATTGTGGGGTATTGAATCGTAAAAGCTTAAGCGCTAATATTTTACCTAGCATGGTAGCTTTTCTATAATATTGATAATAGTTCATATGTTTTAAAGTGCTTATTTCATTTGAATAATCTTTTATCTCAATCAGTTTATTCTCTGACATTATGTCAAGAATTCCTTTTCCTTGAATCGTTCTGGCAAATATAATATTTCTACCTTTATTCTCCTCAAATACCGGTTTATTGTTCTTATCAAGATACCATGCATCACCGCAAGAAATATCTGCAAATTCCCCAACTCCATCAGCACACCATCTACAATACGGCTGAATATATTTATTTAAAATACTCCCCCAGGATTCATTATAAGTCATTGATTTACTTTCACCATTTTTTGTAATAGCAGTCGCATACCCTGGCCACCCATTTCCTCTATATCTAAACTTAGCGACATCATTTTTACTTACATTTAATTTTTCTAAAACTTTATCCGTACCAAAATAGCTGGGAGTCCCAGCGCAAAAGAAAGAAATAGTATAAATAATCTTTTCATTTACGAAAGGATTTTCTATAGCGTAATTTTTTAATGCCCTTATATCACATGGTTTTCCTACAAAGGCAAATTTCATGTCTTGATCTAAAAATTCATCTAATCTTGCTAATGGTGAAGTCGGCGCGTACCGTGAACCTGCATTCCGAATAATATCCTCTTTTGATTTACTGATAAAGGTTGTGTTTTCAAGAGGGTTATCATTTTGCGCACCAACATGGATAATCCCATCAACCGCTTTCGTTTCCAAAAGATATAATAATACCTGAGTAATTATCCCACCGGATGAACCTATTTCACATATATGATTATTTAGAGATGCACCTAAATACACACCTTCATAATGTCCCCAAATACTATCAGAATAATTATTTGGTGCATTGGTAATAGGACAAATGCTATGTAATCTCTTAGGCTCATAATTATGATTGAAGAAAGGTCTTATGAAGCCTTTACTATTAATTTTCATTGTAGCGTTATTTTTAAATTGAACTTCACATAATCCACAACCTACACAATGATTGAATTCCATATTATTTAATTCAATATTCATCTGTCACAACCCCTCATTCTCAATGACAATCGTAAAACTAAAATGCTTTGATTTCTTCAAGAATAACTTTTTCTAGATATGCCTCATATCTATTCAATTTACTGGTAACGATCGCGTTCGCTTTCTGAATATTGGATTTAATCGTTATTCCATTCACCAAGACTTGCTTAATGTGATCAATAATCTCATTCTCACTCAAACATTGTAAATCAAGAGTTGCTTTGTAACCTAATGGTTCAAATACCCCTTGAAACTTTCTACTATATGCCAATGGAATTGTGGGTACACCTGATGAAACCGCTGCAATCGTAGCATGCATTCTAGAGCCTATAAATAAATCAAATTGTCTAATATATGATTTTGCTTCAATAGGATCCTTGAACAAGGGAGCCATCTTAAGTCGTTGGTCATTCTTGCAGATATCCATGGTAATTTTTGTATCGTTGTCCTTAAAATCGTTGATACCTCCAACAACGTGAGGAACAAGATATACCTCATATCCTTCCTCTATTAATAAATCTATTATTCTTAAACATAACCTCTTGTAGGAAAAATCATCACTCCTGTCTAAACAAAATCCTCCTGAATATAATAAACCCGATATATTAAAACCAACTGCTTTACTATTTGCTTTCAACGTTTTTGCTGTCCTAAAAGGTAACGCGAAGGCCATGTCAGTAGTAACAGTCACTTTTTTCATTAATCTCTTTGGTATAGCAGATTTTGATAGTTCATCCCGTATAAAAATGTGTTTTACAAAACACAAATATATGTCAGCAATTAATCTCGTAATTTTGCTTCTATACGGGCCAATTGTTTGTGGCGCTAATATAACTGACGGTTTTGCTAAAATTGAATAATATTTTATTAAAAATATACGAATAAAGTTTTTCAGCCCATAAATATCAGTTAAACTATCCCCAGCAGTTGCATCAATGATAAGATTGCAATCATTTAAATACTTTATCATCCGAAAGGGATTTTTGGTTGTCTGTTTTAATCTTACTAGAGCATTTGTTGCATCTGAATAGAGATCATTAACCTTAGCTTCAAAGCAAACAATTTCTAAATCAACATTTAACTTATCACATATACGCTTCAACATCTCACTTTCAGAAATTGCTAAAGCTCCGACTCCTAAATTGTTATTTGAAAATGAATGGAATAAAAGTCCAACCTTTATACTCTTTCTCATATTGTATACACTTCTCCTTTCGCTTCCTTTTCCAGACCATAGCTGTTTGCGGAATAAAAAATCAGAAATTCTCGCCGCTCCTTTGATCCGTAGTTATTTGGTGGAGTATCCCACTACCTACCTTTTTCGATTCTAATATTTTAATGCTGGTCATTCTAATATATATATAATTACATAGATAACCTACACAAACATCTAAAGTAAGTACTAAGAGAAAAATAATTATTGATGGACAATATTTAGCGAAAAGTCTATATAGAATTTCAAAAGTTAAAATATGAACCAAAAACAACATATAAGAAAACTTACTCATCCACATAAAAAATCGATTCAATTTACCGAATTGTAAATAATAAATAAAAAGCAAGAGTCCACCATATCCCACTAATGATGTATAGTCATTAAACATTTTATAGTATCCATTAATGGATCCTGTAATTCCTGTAATTATTAAACAGACAATCGATATTAATAACAAGATTAATGCATTTATTTTTATTTTAATACCCTTTACATAAAGTTCTGCACAAATCATACCTAATGAGAATTCCCATAAATATTGTAAAAAGAAACTATTCCACGTTCGAATATCCTCTTTTCCTGCCATACATACTATAATCCCATAAATCAAACTAATTAAAAAACTCATGATTACATAGGTCTTATTCCCAATTTTTCTCTTTAACCATATAAGTAAATAAAACACTAAATAGAATTGAATTATTGTTGATATAAACCATAATTGTCCTCCAAAACTTGATTCATATCTAGGAACAAACATTTTAAATAGAAATATATGACTTAGCAACGCAATAAACCTATCTTTTCCTACATACATATAAGGTATTAAAGCTGATATCAGAACAATAAGAATATACGGTATGTATATCTTTGACATTCTTTTTAATATAAAATCTTTAAATGAAATTGGTTTCTTTATGTATGATAAATATAATCCAAAACCTGAACATACGAAGAAAACATGTACACCTGCCCCCCCCAAATTTGATGCTGTTTTTATAATATCATCCCACACATAAAATTCATAAAATTGTATTAAATGATATAATACAATAGTAAAAATTGAAAAACCCTTTAGGTAATCAATGATATCTATTCTTGTATTTATAGAAACCAACTCCTCTTCTAATATTCTGCTATTACTGAAATTCAATTAATCTAATTACTAATAATGTATTTTGATGGTAGCTTCTCCTTCTCCTCTCTCTCCTCTTCAAAGGGATTTGCAGATATATTGCAAAAAATCGCAAATAGAATATACAAATATCTTGGAAAAGATTCGACCCATAGTATATTAATGCAAAAACATAGAGATCCAACAAAAAGCACTCTATTTAATTGTGATTTCTTTTGAAAGCTGCTTTTTAGCATAGAAAATAGAAAATACAATAAAAATACTATATAACATATCATGCCCGGATAGGCATAACGGATATATTCTGCAATATAGAAACTATCAATTGATTCAATATATCTTCCATTTATTTCAAAAGAAATATCTGCATAACGCCCTTTTCCAATTAATGGATTTAACCAATCAACCTGAAAAATATGATTTAACTGATCTCGATATTCCGAGCTTCCCACAAGTCCCGCTTGGTCTGCTCCATACCTAATTGAATATGCGGTACCTAACAATTCATCAATAATGCTAGTAATTTGTAATAAAAAATAATGTGTAATTGATGAGTTCTTAAATATAATAAAAAAAGTAGTAACAAAAGTAGCAATAAAAATTCCCGTAAAGATGTATCTTTTAATATTTCTTTTAAAAGAGAATAAAGCTAGTAAAACTACCTCAAGTAAAAAAATACTAAGTGTCGAACGGGATCCAGTGAGAAAAATATTTATGGTTACCATAATGAACAATAATTTGTTTTTTAAAAGATTTATTTCTTCCTTTTCTTGATCGTAGCATATGATTGGAACCATTGTAATTAGCATCAAACCATATGTTAATGAATGATTCATCGGCCCCATAATTCGGTAATTTCCGGATCGAATATACCGTCCGGTATACAGGCCCTTTATTATCTCCATATAGGAAAAAGGGGACCGCTGAAGTACATATTCCATTAAACCTAGAATTGTAATAAGATATGAAAATAAAATAATATAGTTTAATGTCTTTTTTACTCCAAAACAATTCTTAATAACATAGACTAAAATATAAAAGGAAATAAATTCTATTACTGGGTAAAAGAAAGCGTTAAAATCAACCCTTAGGATGGATGTGTAGGATATTATAATTAAATACGGAAAAATAACTTTACTATAAGGTGCTTTCATAATTAAATCGATAAATTGTTTTTGTCTATAATTTATTCCTAGGATGAATAAAAGCATTATAATGAGCATAACTCGAAGAGCGCTTAAATCAAAAATTGGAAGTGGTAATCCAAAATATTGAGGAATTACATAAAGAACAAAAAAAAATGCAAGGGAAATAGAGGTAAATGCTATAGCCTCTTTAGATTGCTTAATGTATTTACTATTTGTCAGAATCAATGCTTTCTCCACTTTCTACTCCTTCTCATCCTTTTATCGCCATATATAGCTCTACCGGAATTGACCTTTGACTATGATAATATTTAAAATATCTAAAGCATAATTCAACTGTATTGATATACTTTTTATCCTTTAATAAACCTATTCTAAGCTTTACAGACTTAATATTTTTCTCAATTAAACGTACGACATCCTGGTTCATTGAATGATTATTTACAAATTTCAGTGTGGCTTCATGACTCTTTTGTAATTCTTCTAAAAATCTTACCCGTTTTTTAAGGTCTCTCATTTTCCCCATGCTGGCATTTGCAGTATGTAACCGTCTCCTTATAGTTATACCATGGTAAACATATGCCCCGTCTAGGCACAATGCTAATTTCCAGACAAATTCATCATGGGCCCAACCCGGATACCAATAAGGCAGTATCTGATCAAAAAAACTTCTTCGAATACACATACAGCAACCCAGATTACCGATAAATATGCTTTTCGAGTGAAGCCTAACCCGCTCCAGTGTGTTATCATTTTTAAACGAAGCAAGATCTCGAGGTGATGCTTTATATGCATTGGTAGCGCTTTCAAAGGGTTCATATTCCGATCCAAGCATCAGTATATTCTGATCTTTCTCCATTACTGATTCCATAACCTGAATACGGTCCTTGATCCAAATATCATCCTGATCACAGAAGAAAATAATATCTCCGGTGGTTTTCTTTATTGCCCCAATAAAATTAGAGCCAAAACCAAGATTTTCTTTATTTACTTCAATCCTCCATTTGTCTTGCAATTGATTGCTGTAAATAAAGTTCTGAATGATTGCTACCGTATTATCCTTCGAGCAATCATCACATATCACCACCTCATCGACAGCTCTCGTCTGTCTATAGATGGAATCCAATTGCTCCTCTATGTAATCGGCGCCATTATAGGTAGCCATTGCAACAGATACTTTCATAAATTATCCTTTCATAAGGAAGCCCAATGCTTTTCCAATATATTTACTGTTTCCAGGATTTACAAGCTTGAGATATAACCCGATTTTCCCTCGCAAATAAGGATTTTGCTTATACTGAGGCATGTTTTCTTTTATATATAAGAAAGTCCTTTGATATAACTCTGCTGCTATTCGATTATCACGAATTCTGCCAATTCTGCTTAAGGAACTACACAACAATATTTTCACACAGAAATATTCCAATTCCTTTTGATAGGTTTCGTAATAACCATAGTTTTTATAAAAGCTAATTATATTGTCTAGTACAGGAAAGATATCTCCTACTTTTCTACTTTTATTTGCATTCATGGTGGAACTACTACGCAGGAAATAATAATAGAATCGGTCCTCCATATAGAATTCTTTTATCACGAAAGGAATTGTCTTTATATAGAAACTAGTATCTTCATAGATATGACCTTTCGGAAAGTCAACGTCTGTATGGAGTAATACTTCTCTGCGATAGAGCTTGTTACAAGGAGATGCCTGCGGATCGATGAACATATCCTTTTGATTCCTAAATTGTCTGATATTTCCCCTTGTCCTGTAGCTCTTGGTTCTCTTCCCCTCTTCACACCGGTAATGATAATTACATTCCACTAAATCATACTGCCCCTTCATCGCGGCCTGATACATTGCCTCAAACATGCTTATAGCAACATAATCATCCGAATCCACAAAGCCAATATAACTTCCCGTACTGATTTGAATTCCTATATTTCTGGCTTCCCCTTGTCCCCCATTCTCTTTTGTATAGACCTTGATTTTATCCGGATACATTGCTTCATATTCCTGAAGAATCACACCACTCTGATCGGTGGAACCATCATCAACCAGAATAATCTCCAACTCCTTTAAGGTCTGATTCACTAAGGAATCCAGGCATCGTCGAAGATATCTTTCGGTATTATATACCGGGACAATTACACTTACCTTTACCATCTGAAACACCTCTTTTTCGATAGTAAGCCAGCTCATCACTACTCTGCTATAAGCCTACGGGTTTGTTCCATGACCTGCTGTGCTAACGGACCCATTTTTTTCATTGATCCGGCAAAATTCCTATAGCGGTTATGTAGTCCATGGATGTCACTGCCAAATGCTACAACATAATTATGTCTAATCCACTTTATGATCCGATAGCGTTTATAAAAATGCGCCATTGATGATACATTTACCTGCATTTGAAATCCTTTTTTTAATAGCTTATCCACTTCTTTGATTGGATAACGCTCTCCATGAGCTAATATCACTGTTAAGCCCTTATTATCCCGAAGGCGTACCACCGTATCAATCAGCTCGGGTTCCCATTGTTTCACAAAAGGCATCTCGATTAATATAACCTTACTGTCCTCAATACACAGTTCTTCTATTCCCTTCATTTTATCTATGTTATTGCATAAAAGAACTTCTGCAGCCAGCCTAATGCTTGGAATATCCGACTTTCTATTGTCATCAATTTGCCCCTTTGCATCTTCTCTTCTTTTTAAAAAGCCATCTACATTCTCCTGATGGGGATAAAAATGAGAGGTCGCTATAACAATACCTATATTATGATCAGCAGCCATCTTCAATTGTCTAATCGACATTGCAACATCATCACACCCATGATCCATACCGGGTAGTATATGGGCATGAAAATCAATTAAAGTATTCATTACCATAATATTTATACTCATAATCCTGTGATTTCATCGATATGCCATTATAAATAAATCCACAGATATTAGCTCCTAATGCTTCAATTTTCTGTACAATCATCTTCTCCCGATCATATTTCGTTACTCTTTCTCTTACAACTAATATATAAGCGGTTATATTCCTTGCCACTAACAATGCATCGGATACAATTCCAACCGGAGGCAAGTCAATAAAAACTGCATCATACTCATTCTTACAATGCTCCAGAAAATCATTCCATCGACTGCTGGATAATAACTCCGCAGGATTCGGCGGTATCTTACCGGTAGAGATCACATGGACATTATATGTATATTCCGTGACACGGGGCACATCCACAATTCCTGCCAAAAACTCGCTTAATCCGTCTATTTGCTCAATGTCAAGGGTAGCACTCATGCTACTTTTTCTCATGTCTGCATCAATAACCAATATTTTTTTGTCTAGTTGTGCGTAAGAAATTGCAAGATTAATGGTATTTAATGTCTTCCCCTCTGCGATATCTGCACTTGTTATTGCATAAATCGGACATTTCTCTCCACCACCGGTAAAAAGTAAATTTGCTCTGATATTATTATAAGCTTCCCTTAGTGCAAACGGACTTTCCGAGTTCAGGATTTTAATAATGATCTCTCTCTTACTAGGCGACAGCAACTGAGGTACATCGCCAAGAATTGGAATTGAAAATATATCTTTCACTTCCTGTTTTTTTCGGATCGTTGTATCTAATAAACCTCGTATCATAAATAAAAAAGTAGATAATGCAAAACCACCTAAGCCACCAATCAATACAAGCTTGATCACGCTTGTTGACTGATATGGTGCTGTTGGCAATTCAGCCCTATCCAACACTTCAATACCACCGGATTTCACAATTCTTGTTATTTCATTTGGGGCAAGATTACCGATAGCATTGGCTATATTCATAGCATCTGTTGGGTTCGGATTAATTACATTAACAATAAATGCTGCAGTATCTTCAACAGATGATGCACTAATGCTGTTTCTGATATATTCAGTAGGATAGGATAAACCTGTCTCTTCCCGCAATTTATTAATAAATGACTTACTTCGCAAAATCTGCATATAGCTTGAAACCAGATTTTTCGCTTGTGTTAGATCCGAATTGCTGATATTTACGGTAGGATCCGTAATATAATCCGGGTTACTATAAACATAAAAAGAAATTTGAGCTAAATAAGTAGAAGTACTTGTATAATTTGCATATACCCCCATTCCTAATGCAAATAATATAGAAACAAAAAGAATATATTTTAATTTCGTTTTTAATATCCAAAATATTTTTTCCAAATGAAAATTTGTTAAAATAGTTTCAAACATTTTTTTCTCCTCTCAATGGTATTTTTGATTATTTGACATTTGAAATAAAGTGACTGCCATCTAATGTTTGAATATATTTTTATAAGCTTTAGAAAATCCTCCCGCCATAAACCGCCTTCGGAAAGATTTTGAGCATATCCTCCCATTGCACGATAAATAAATCTGCAATACGATACATCAGCTTTCCCGTAAGGGAAGCTGTATCGACTCTCGCAAAGGATTCAATATAGATTACTCTCTTCCCCATTAGTTTGCCAAGCATACTGATTGGGAAGGTGGCAAGTGCACCTGTCGAAATAATATATTCCGGTTTTTCTTTCTGTAATATATAAAAAGAATGAAAAAATATGTTTATCAATTTTGGGATAAACAAGATTTCCTTTCTGTTAATCTGTCTCAAATAATAGACTCGCTTACAGACATTTAATTCAACAAATCCTCCCTTCTCTGTTACAAGGAAAATATCATATTGATTGCCCAACTCGATAAGTCTTGCAATCTCTTCCAAATGTCCTCCCAATGATGCAGTAAAACACATTTTCTGCGACATAACCTATCCTCCGTTCAATTATAGACATTGTTCTTATCCAAAAAATTCTGGATAAGAACTATCATTTGATTCGTATTCGAAACATAATCTGCAAAGGGGAAATGTCTGCAGCGTTTCATAACCAGAGGTAAGGGTACATCATCATATCGACAGATCACATAGTTCTTTTTCTCAAATGCTTTCGCGATGTCAAGCTGATGATCATCAACATGTTCATGGTATTTTTGTAGTCGAGGATATACTACAACCGGTTTCTTTGCCTTCAATGCCGCTATGATGGAACCAACACCACTATGCGTAATAACGACAGTGGCCTGTCCAATGTACTCATCGAATTGCCTTTTGTCGATATAACGATAATACTTATAGTGCTTTGGTTCATAATCCGATACACCGATTTGAGCAATAACCTCCTGTGTGATTCCTCCTGCTTCAATTAATTCGTCTATTTCTATTAAGAGTCTATTTAGTTGAAACTTCTGAGTACCCAGCACCACAAAAATCATAGCCAACCCCACCTAAGAAAATTTTTTGACGATAAATATATTTACACATTTTTACAATTCCAATTGAAATATTTCCCAATTATTGTATAATGAAAAATATATTACTTCAGTACCTTTAAAATATTTCTTATCATAGGTTGACTTATTTCCATTTTTTTACATTATAGCAAGGAGCTGATACGATGTCAAACATTCTTTTCGTTGATGATGATAAAGACTTTTTAGAAATTAACTCCAGATATTTTACAAAAGAAGGTTATCAGGTAAGAACCTTATCCTGTTCCGAAAATGCAATGAAGCTTCTTCATCAATTTCAACCGGATTGTATTATCCTAGATGTCATGATGCCCGGACTGAATGGGTTTGATTTATGCAAAAGTATTCGTTCTATTACTGCCGCACCGATTATCTTTTTAAGTGGTCGAACCGCTGAGAACGATAAAATTAAAGGTTTGATCCTAGGAGGGGATGATTACCTTGTAAAGCCATACAGCTTCCGTGAACTATCCGCCCGTATTCGAGTTCAGCTTCGTCGTTATCATTCACAAAGCAGCCTCAACCAGATGATTCGTTGCCCCCCCTTAGCCCTGGACCTAAAGCAGCATAAAGCATTTTATAACAAGGAGGAGCTTCCGCTGAGCAATCGTGAATATGATCTGCTCCTTCTTCTGGCTACCAAGTCCAATCAGACCGTAACCTTTGAGGAGATTGGCAACTATATCTGGGGCTCCTTTTCAGATACTGACTCCAAAACAATTATGGTAATTGCAAGCCGTTTACGAAAAAAGCTGTCCTCCTATGAGGAGCTGGCAAATGCCATCGAGACCGTTTGGTCAAAAGGCTATACCCTACATACAAAGCAGGAGTATCGAAAATGAATGATGATTCCAAGAAAAGCACATTTATAAGACCGGAGCTCACTGTGGAGGACTTAACCATAGCACTGCACCAAGCAAATTTGAAGCTGACTGAAACAAACAGAAGGTTGGTTGAAAGTGAAAAAAAACGTACGGAGCTCCTTGCTAATATTTCACATGACCTACGATCCCCCATCACTACTTTGCAGGGTTATGTAGAATACCTCCTTACCTTTAAGAAGCTTGATGAGACTGAAGTCTATTTCACTCTTCAACAGATGCACAAGAAATTTCAAACCCTTGATTACTTGTTAAATGAAATGTTATTGATTACCACATTGGATTCCTCGGAGGAAAAGATAGAACTGATACCGATGCAAATAAAGGACTATTTATTGGATTTTTATCATTCCTATCAAAATGACAAGAAATATGCGAAACGAAGATTGTCTATTTTTATCCCGGAGGATTTTCCGTATTTTGCTTTACTCAATCCGAAGATGTTTTTCAGTGTACTGGATAATCTTTATGTCAATGCCCTCAAATTTTCTTCTGAAAATGATGAAATCATCCTAGAAGCCCGTCTTCTCGGAAAGGACATCATCTTAGCAGTTACGGATACGGGCATTGGTATTGATCAAAAGCACCTAACACGTATTTTTGAACGAACCTACATGATTTCAGACTCACGTACTCCGGAACAATCCATGGGTTGCGGACTCGGTCTATCAATTGCCGCATCCATCCTAGAAAAGCACAAGGGACGGATCTGGTGCGAAAGTACCTTGGGAAAGGGTAGTACATTCTACTTAAGTTTACCGCTATTTGAATTTTAAGGAAGGAATTACAAGATCAACGAATAAGATTGGGGTATTATAGATCCTTAGGCGATGGCCGTTCGATATTTCAATCTTGATAAATTAATATAATTTACGAGGAGGTTATTTGTATGACAGAGAACAGTAAGGTTCGATTAATTAAAAATTTAGATGTGACTGACCTAGACGGAGAGAAGGTAATGATCGATTTCTCATCCGGTAAATATTTTTTATTAAAGGGTGCGGCAAATGAAATCTGGGACTATATCCAAACACCGATCGTTATCTCGGATATCCTGCAGAATTTAATGAATGTATATGATGTGTCGGCAGATATCTGCCGCGAAAGTATTATCTCGTTTCTAACTCAGTTGAAGAATTATGAGTTTATATCCATCGAATAAATCAATTGCTCGATTGTCACGCATCGAGGTACATAGGGTTACGACAGATTAGAAAATCTGCCGGAACCTAAGTACCGATGGTATAAAAAATGAATATCGTTTAATCCGTTAACTTGAGCCATAGCTCCATATTGGTAGTCTCAGGAGAATGGCTTGCATATCGCTCCGCACAAAAAGCCTCCGTACACAGCTCATGTTTTGGTAACCAGGTGCTATAAATGTACTGTTGGGCCTTGTAAAGAGCATCCATTACCAGAGCCTCAAAGTCTTCCGCTTCAAAGGAACATACGATATAGCTTCCCGGAGGCAGCTCCCAGCTAATAAAACCCTTCGGTTCCTGTGACTGCTCCGCTCTTGCTCCTGCAAAATAACTAAAATACCCTTCCTCCATGCTTGCATAAGTGACACCAATTTCCTCCTTATCCTCTGAAAGCTTAAAGGTGCTTATCTTCTGCTCGTGAAAGCTTCTCCAAAGAGTATCCAATGGGTCCGCTCCTGATTCAGTCCCCAGCCCTTCCAGATATTGAACCGGCAGGTCTTTATTGATACCAGTGAAATAGATTGGTTCTGAGATTCGCCTTCGATTTAGCTCCAGAACAATACCGTCCGTGATTAACGGAACTCCCTCATCAATCATCGTATAGTGAAGTAACAACTCCGGCTTTGTCATTCGATTTAAGACAATCGGATTCTTACGATACTCCTCGGGAGTTAATCCAAAGGTATCCTTAAAGGTTCTTGTGAAAAGCTCATGAGAGGAAAATCCAAGGTGTAACGCGATATCTAATATACGCCCATCCTGTTGAAGCAAGGCTGTGGTTGCCATTGCCATCCTGCGAAGCTTGATATACTCTGCAACCGGTTTTTTTACCAAACGTCGAAACAAACGTTGATAATAAAAGGGTGACAGTGAAGCCATATTTGCGAGGTTTTCAATATTAATGTCCTCATCCAAATGATCTTCTATAAATTCTATAGTCTGCTGAATTTGTTCCCATGCGTGCATTGTAAGCACCTCCTTCCTATAGAGAATATCATACTCGAGGAATTGCTGCTTGATTGTGAATGCCTTTTTTATGTATTTCTCTAATATCTGTTCCGCTACCTGTATTGATATATAATTCTACCCTCCGGATCGGTTGCCTTTATATCAAAGCTCAGGGTCTTTAGGTCTGCCTTCAAGTCAGCTGCATAACCCTGATTGTCCCATCTAAGCTTGATTTGATGAGGCTCTGTGTTGTATACCTGAAGATTTGAAGCAAAGCCAAAGGCCGGACATTCGTTGCGAAATCTTAGAAGTTCTAACTGTTGTTGAACGATATCCTGCTTGATCCCTTCTTGTATGTTCTGCAGACTGAGATTCGTCCGATTAATCTCCTTATGTCCCGCTGCTCCGGCTCTTTTGACTGCCTCATAATCATTCCTTCCGGCAAACAGATCAAGATACCATACCTGCGGTTTTCCCGGCATAAAGATCTGAAGCGCTCGTGCGAACAATAGTTTCCTCTCATCTTCCCCAAGAGCACTGAAGTAGGTACAATTCACCTGATAATAGACGTTCTTCTTCCCATGCAGATCCTTAACATGGCCGCCTCTGGCTACTACAGTATGAATTAAGCCTTCAATGGTATCGTCCGGCAGCAAGCCCTTAAGATCTAAAAGCGGAATACCGTCATGACACCCAAGCATATTGACCACCCGAATATCCTTCTCCATCAATTCCTTTGCCCAATATAACAGATACTCATTGGATTGTCTGTCCAGGGCATCGATGATTAGTCCGGGAAGGAAGAAATCATAGGTCATATATCCTTCTTCTGCAAGCTTTTCATGAATCTTCTCTTCATATCTCGAATGGATCTCCGGTAATAAGGTTAGCTCGTAGCGATCCGCCAGCTCTTTCACTCTCTTTAGCAAGTCCCAGGTTCCCGGATCGTTTAAAAAATTCTTCTCTCCCGGCTCCTTAGGTGCATATGCGAAGGCATCCAATCGAACAATTTCCGCACCATATTCCTTTAGCTTTTTCAAGGTGTCCTCATAAAATTCCCACACCAGTGGAGATTTAATATTCAGATCCATCTGACCCAGATATTCTCTATTGGCTTCCAGTAAATCAATTATCTGCTCCTGATAGCGTTCTAATCCAGAGAAATCAATTTCCTTTGGAAGCTTGCCTTCTGAGAGTGAAGTATTTACTCTCTCCACCAGTCGTTCCGCCGTGCTATACTGGATATCCATTGTTCTCATTAGCTGCTGCACACCGATATTGAGGTATCTTACCTCTTGATAAAAGGTATTCCAGTAGGGTACCTCCTTCCCATCCGGCATACGTACACTCAGTATCGGAAGCCCGGGCTTACGAAAGAACATGTTTTTAATCAGAGCTTCCTCTGGTTGAATGAAACCTTCCTCCGTCATCCTACCATGGCCTTCCCAGAATTTGTTCCAGTTGATAAAGAAATCCTTGTACGTTGAATTTTCCCCATTCTTTAGAATATCCTGAAATTGCTTGGATAAAACCGAGGCATGATTTAAAATAAAATCCAGCTTCAATGCCATATTCATTGCTTTGATTGCATCCAAATCCTTACGGCTTGCATAAAGCTCATTCAATTCATAGTCTATTACGGAAAAACCACGGTCAAGATCTGTGTTAAATATGCTTGGGAGGATGTAAAAGGCCTGAAACACGTTCTGAAAATCAGGTGTCTGTAATAGTTTAATGATATCCCCTAGGGTACCACCTAAGCTGTCAGGATATGCATTCAGCATCGGTCCGGAGTTAATTACGGATTTATTCTGCTGCTTCATCTTCTACTCCTCCTATTCTTCCTGTGACATCAATTTAGTATACTCTCCATAGGTTAACAGCTCACCGCTTTTTGATACAATCAGCTTCGCTCTTGATGCCTGGGAGATAAGTAATTCCTGCTCGATCCCCAATACCATCGTAGTGAAAGGACTGTCGGTTGCACCATCCCTATTACGTAATCTGCGATGCTCCAGGGTCTCCTTTGGTGTACTGTTTAATAAGATCGGAAGATCCACTCCCTGAAGATTGTGGTTATTACCATGGGTCCATTCGATGATCAATATATTGATATTCCTAAAGTCAACCGCTTCATACCATAGCTGGGTAACCTCCCTGCCCATCCGTTTTAAATAAAGCTGATCAGCTCCATTCTTAAATTGAGCGATAATATTACTAAGCTCTTGGAAATCGATTTCATTTGTTGTTCCCAAATAGTTCTTCAATCCATTACGTCCGGCCTTCTGATAGACTGCTAACCAAGGGAACTCCTTATTATATTCTGGGTCATAATCCTTATCCTTTTCCTGCAGCGTAAGAAGCTGCTTACTTACTTCATCGCTATATCCTCCATGGCCAATCAATCCCTTGATTGCACTGGTTCGAAATACTCGTAAGCGTTCCGCATCATTATAGCTTGGTACTCTATGAGGATAATTATCTCCGGAAAGGGTATAGCTCCCCAGTTTCATTTTATTTAGATAATAAGAAAGTAAGGAAGCAATCTCCGATTTGCCAACACCGGAGCCTCCACAGACAGCAATTACGGCCCTCTGGTTCGGATGCTCATTCAGCTGTGGTAGCAGCAGCCTAAGCAATGCGGGCATTATTTTGTGTGCTTTTTTTATATGATCATCATTGATCTTAATTTTATCCCCGGGCATATCCCCCTTTGGAATCTGTTCAAAATCCTCTATAACCTCCGGTACCCAAGGCTTATCCATGGAAAATAGAACCCTATCCTTCTTATGATCGCCTGAGCTTGTAGTATTAATTATGTTATTCATTAATGTCTCCTTTCACTTACCTATTATTTTCTTTATCAAGAATCCACTCAATAGACGGTTCAAGATATTGATTCCAGAAATGCCAATCGTATGCCCCTTGACTCTCATGGTATTGCAATATCAATATTGAAAATAGGGAATCGACTTAGTCCGATTCCCATATATGTAGCCTCCTTATTAACCCTTCACTCCACCGATCACAACACCCTTGATTAGCTGAGCCTGTATCAAGGGGAAGATAATAAGCACCGGCAGAATTGCAATTACTGCGATTGACATACGGATACCGACGCTGGGAAGGTTCATTCCTACCAGATTGGCCCCCTCTGTAATAGAGGATGAGCTTTTGAGGAAGGCAATATTGTCCATCAACCGATTCAAATAGACATTAATGCTATATAGCTTTGGATTCGTAATATAATATAAACCATTGGTCCAATCATTCCAATACGCCATACCGGAGAATAAAGCAATCGTGATAATTACGGGCTTGGAAAGGGGGAGGATAATCCTTGTATAGATTCCCAGCTCCTTTGCACCATCTACCCTTGCAGCCTCTAAAATAGAGGTAGGGATGCTTGCCGTGTAATAGTTACGAACCATTAAAACACTAAAGGAACCCATTAGATAATTCGGTACGAGAAGTGACCAAATGGTATTTTTAACATGGAAAACCTGAGTCCAAATAATATAGGAGGCAGTCATTCCACCATTAAACAGTATCGTAAAAAAAACAAAAAAAGCGAAGATATTTCGATATTTGAAATCCTGTCTTGATAAAGGATAAGCAAATAACGAGGTGAGTATTACATTAATTGTGGTACCTAGAGCAGTAATTAAAATTGAGATACCATATGCGCGAAAAATGGTTTCACGCTTAGCCCAAAGGTATTGATAAGATCCTAAGCTTACCTTTGAGGGTATGAATTTGTAGCCTTCTTGAATTAATACTTTCTCATCTGTTATAGACGCCGATATCATAAGAACAAACGGCATAATGCAGAGCACAGTTAGGATAAGCATTATAATAAGAGAAATATATTCAAAACGTTTTTCCGAGTTTTTTATTTTCATTTTCATATTCAGCCTCCTAAAATAACGCACTCTCGTTATCAACTTTACGTACAAAAGCATTGGATAGCATTACGAGAACAAAGCCAATAACGGATTGAAACACACTTGCAGCCGAGGACATTCCAACATTATTCAGTTCCATTAAGGACCGGTATACATAGGTATCAATCGTCTGGGTTGTAGGGAACAGCATTCCGGAGTTCATAGGAACCTGTAGAAACAGACCAAAATCGGAATTAAAGATTTTACTGATTGACATTAAAAGCATTAGAGTAATCATGGGTCTAAGTATGGGTAGTGTGATTCTTCTAATCTGCTGCATTTTGGTTGCTCCATCCAGCTTTGCTGCCTCATAAAGACTGGCATCAATTCCTGATATGGTAGCGATATAGATAATAGAGCTATAACCCGCACTTTTCCAAAAATGAACGGTTGTCAGAATTAAGGGCCAGTATTTTGCCTCACTATACCACCTGATCCCATTCCCCTTCAGAATTGTGTTATTCACAAAACCATTGGTTCCAAAAAACGCATAAACCAAATATGCAACAATGATGATGGATATCATATTGGGAAAGCAGATGGCGGGCTGAATAAATTTAGCAATCTTTCTCTTCCCGATCTCGGTCATCATAATTGCAATCGATAAGGCGATTATCAAACCCAGAGTAATAAACACCAGATTATAGCTAATTGTGTTACGGATCATTATAAATGCATCCTTTGTCTTAAACAGGTACTCAAAATTAGCAAATCCGTTCCAGTCACTAAATAAGATACCCTTTGAATAATCCAGCTTTTTAAAAGCGATGATTATACCAAACATCGGTAAATAATTATTGGCTATCAGATATATAATTCCAGGCAGCATCATTAAATAAAGAGGAACATAATTCACTCTTGACGTCTTTCGTTTTGCGATACGTCCCTTCGCAGTTACCCCTGCCTTCACTCGGGTTAGTGACATCATCCATTACCTCCTTAATCAATAAAGAAAATAACCCCAGGCTTCCCATTCATACCAGAATCCCGGGGTTGATTCCCTATGTAGAAATTATAAAATCAATTCATATTTATTTGTTTTGTGCTGCCCATGCAGTTAACTGAGTCTGAGCTTCTGCAATAATATCATTGACACCGGCTGCTTCTAATGCTGCTACAAATTGAGGAATTCCTTCCTCCGGATTCACTTCACCGCACAGCAGTGAATACTGATATTGTTGGATTACATTGTCCACAGCCGAGCACTGGGTCGTAATATTAGCTGCATCCAGCTTAAAGCCAAAGGCTGCGGAATACTGACCATTCTTGTTGTTGTCCTGCATATAAGCAACGTCCTTGGGATCGGTATTACCTCTCATTGCATATTGCTTAAACATATTTCCCACAATACCGCAGGACAATGCTGCTGTATAAGGTACGGTATTCATATCTAAGCCTTCCGGATAAGATATGGTGCCGTCGTCATTTTTAACATAATCACTGCCTTCAATACCAAAGATCACAGAGTTAAGAACAAACTCATCGTTATACAGCATATTTAATACCTTTGCTGCTGCCTGAGGGTTTTTACTGGTGTACGCAATTCCCCAACTAACTGCCAAGCTGCCGGAGGTCATGCGTGTCTTATTAAGAGACTTCGCGTAGAAATCAAAGCCGTTACATCTGCTCTTATAGGTAGCCTCTACACTCTCAGGAACATATCCGTAACCTGTAATAACGGAGAATGCTTGCTCAGAGCCTAAAAGATCGGTTGAAATATCCGAGGAAAGTGAGGAATCAGGCATAATTAAGCCCTTTTGATTCCAGTCATAAGCCAGCTTGCAGGCTTCCTTAAAGAAATCAGTGTTATAATAATTCTGTACGGTTAAATCATCTCCAACAATACCAACTCCATAACCAAAGTTATCAACCTGGAATCCCTGAACTCCATTTAAGGAATAATCAATATTTAAGGTATTTCCACCGGCCTGTCCTCCGGTCGGAACCAAGGGATACATGCTCGGATATTTTTCCTTAACCATAGTTAATAATGGCTCTAGATCCTCCACAGAATTAATGCTGTTGATATCAAAGCCTAATTCATCCACAATATCCTTGCGAGCAATAAAATAAGGCTCCAGAATAACTCCCTTATAACAGGGGATTGCATAAACATTACCGTTATGAGTAGAGGGCTTCAGCCATTCTTCACCCATAAGTGCTACGGTATCCTTCAACTCATTATCCAGATAATCATTTAAGGGTAATATCTGGTTCGTTGCTATTGCTGTACTTAATGAGCCCAGTGGACAGTAGATATCAACCCCTTCTCCACTCGCCAGAGCCATGTCTACTTGGTTTGCATAGTTCGGTCCGTCGATGGGCTCCAGTTCTACTCTTACATTCTCACCCTTTTGCTCCAGGTAAGCATTGATGGAATCCTCAACCAGCTTTGTTCCTTCTACGCTAGGTACTACTACCAATACCGGATAGCTGATCTTTACGGTAGTAATCTCTGTACTCTCAGGTGCACTACTGTTATCCGCTGCTGCCTCACTGGTGGGCTTAGCGCCTGTGGAATCCGCCGGCTTAGTTTCTTCCTTTTTTGAAGAACACCCTACCACGGAAAGGATCATCACCAGGGATAATAAAACTGCCAAAATTCTTTGAAAATTTTTCATAAGGTTACCTCCTCCTTTTTATATAATAATCTTATCAAATATTGAATTTTTAACATTCAATAATATACTTTAAGGCTTCAATTTTGTACAATGATGGACGGCTTAATATAGAAATCCGCAACACATCAAGCCTTCCTTTGACATATCCAATGTTACTATATTGTTAGAGCTTGCTGAAAGCCTTCTATTACAGAATTCTTCCTTCAATGTCCTGAAAGAAGCGATCGCAGTCTCTGGCTATAAGCTCAGGACATTCATCCGGACCGCCATGCCCTAAGTGTTGGTAAATCAGAAGTTGCGCTCCCGGAATTAACTGGGCAGCTCGGAAGGCCTTTTCCGGTGTAGATAACTGATCCAGCATTCCATTGATAATTAGAATCGGAACCTCCAGCCCTGCCAATCTCTCCTCAAATTCCTCAACTGATGCTGCCTCGCATGCGCTCATATCGGTATTAATAATCAGAAACTCTTCCTTCTTGCGCTTCATAAGGAGCTCCAGATGATTTTTATGATTGGCCTCCCTTCTCCTCAAGCGATCAGGGTTTTGTGTAGGCCAATGTTCAATCCAGGCCATTTTTTTCAGTACCTCATAATTCCCTACAATCCCATCAATGTCTACATTTGTTGCAGCCGGAAGTCTTCTCTCCCCAGGCTTGGTGAACTGAGCAACCCCCGAGGTAGGAACAAAACCTCTCAATAGCCAAGGTTTATGGAAAGCGATGTACCAGCCAGCAAAACACCCATGTGATACACCGGAATAATAGAAGGGGCCAATCCCCATAGCCTCTGCAAAGGCGATTACATCCTCCCCCCATAGCTTTACATAATTCTGAGGTGTGGAATCAAAGATATGCTCTGACTCACCATATCCTCTCATTGTAATTAGGAAGACATGATAGTTATAAGGAGGCTTACCCAAAAGCTCCATATGACTGTCCGCCAGAAAGAAATTTTGAGTCGATATCAGATATTTATCTCCCGTACCGATCTCCCGGTAGGATAAGGTAACTCCGTTAATATTGATTTTTTTCTGCATCCCCTTGCCTCCAACAACTATTTTCTATGAGCCGTCACCTTGGGCATCTTACGAATGAATAAGGATTCTTCCCCTTCTTCCTCAATGGTAACAACATCCTCTATAAAGGTAAAATTAAGCTTCTGGTGATTACAGGTCTCCACCCAGCGGATGGTAAGCTGCAGGGTATCCTCACTGATCCATACTCCGCTGATTAGTGCAATACTAACCGCTCCCTCACCAATCCGATTGCGTCGATAATCACCATCCATGCCAATTTCAATACTCCGATGCTCTCCCTCCTGCAGATAGCGAAGGGTGCAGCTATCTGTACCAAAATCGAATTCAAACTCTTTAATCCCCTCCGGAAGCTTAACTCCTCCCATGAACAGAGAAACCATAGCTGCACTTCGATTCAGGATAAAGCCATCCTCCTTCACCCGATAGCTCACCCTGTTTACGTCATCAACACGTCCACTAAAAGGCGCAAATTTGGGTGCAGGAAGAGCTAGCATGGACATTCTTTTCGCCAGTCGTTCTGATGCCGTCTGATTCTCCGGAAGGCTATCCTTATCCGGGATTTCTTTCAAAAACTCCCACATAGCATCAAGGGTGGCCTGTGCCCAATGTGCTCCGGACGCATTCTCGGTAATTGCGATGATCATATCCTTATCCGGTACTACAATTGTAAATTGTCCCATGGCACCATCGGCACGATATACCCCCTCCGGCTTACACATCCACAGCTGGAAGCCATAGCCCAGATGATTATCCTTCGCAGCAGGATTATTATTAGCCTCTGTTGCTGATTCATTTTGAAGAGAAGTAGCCTTCTTAACATAATCCTCGGATAGGATACGTTCCCCTTCCCATACTCCACCATCTGCATATAGCTTCATTAAGCGCAGATTATCCTCCGTCGTTGCATACATACCGCCACCGCCGACCTCCATTCCGTCCGGCATATGGATCCAGCGAAGATTATCTGAATTAATCCCGATTTTATCAAACAGACGTGGCTTCAGATATTCATGAAGTCCCAAACCGGTAATTTTTCTAACAATTGCACCAAGTAGAGTGGAGCCGGTACTGTTATACATGTATGTAGTCCCCGGAACATGGTTTACGGGAGTCGCCAAAAACTCTCTGATCCAATCCTTAGAGGGTGCCGGCATCGTATCCATACCACAGCCCATACAAAGGACATCTCTTACGGTCAGCTTCTTAAGATTTTCCGATGGGTTCTCCGGTGCTTCCTCCGGAAAGATATCAATCACTCTATCCTCCAGCTTAAGCAATCCTTCGGTGCATGCAATTCCTACCGCCGTGGCTGCATAGGTTTTGGTATGAGATTGCAGACCATGGCGAATTCCAGGTGCATAGGGAGCCCACCAGCCCTCTGCACAAATCCTACCATGTCTCATAATCATCAAGCCATGAGGCTCCGTAAAACCTCCGTGTTCTAATTGATCGACAAGCTTTTGAATTAAATCGGAGGGAATTCCTACACTTTCCGGTGTAACACGTTCAAATTCTTTTCTCTTCATTTCCACTACCCTGTGCAATGAACTGATTGCACGATCCTTTCTCTTTGCATTGAAATAGCTATGGTAATAGCGAAACGATATATTGCAATGCCTCTAATTCATACGAAGGGTTCCATTGCTACAGCTACGCAGTTACCTATTGCTTAAAATATAACAGTGATCATGCCTTGTAACAATTGATTAAGTATACTATCCTATTAATTCTGTATTGTCATAATATCTTCGTATTAAGCCTAATGGGAAAACCGTTAAATTCTCTCGAATAGCTTTTGCTGGTTTGTATGTGCTTACTGCAATTGACTTTCCACCAGAAAAATGTAAAATATATATAACAAAGGAGGTGTACCTATGGCTACACTGATTGATGTGGCAGAGCTTGCCGGTGTCTCTGTAACCACCATCTCACGCATGTTGAATAACCGTGTAAGGGTTAGTGATAAAACCCGAAATAAAATATTGGCAGCTATGAAGGAACTGGATTATTATCCGGATGAAATTGCCCAATCCCTGACTAAGAAAAAGAGTAACTTCATCGGATTAATTGTTCCCTCCGCCAAGAATTTCTTCTTTAGCCAAGTGATCGAATATACCGAATACTATGCTGTAAAAAAGGGGTATAAGCTCCTGCTATGTATCTCTAATCATGAGACTGCCAAGGAGGTTGAGTACTTTGGCATGCTGAAGGCCAATAAGGTCGCCGGAATTATTATCGCCAGTCGAACTCAGAATCTAATTGAATATTTGAATATCGATTCTCCTCTCCTATGCATCGATCGAATTATTTCACCCCATATCCCTACCATATGCTCAGATAATTATCGTGGTGGTATCCTCGCAGCCGAACATCTAATTTCTAAGGGTTGCAGGAATATGGCTTATATCAGCGGCAGTGCTGAGCTTGAATTTGAAGCAAATAAACGCTTTCTTGGCTTTGCGGATGCTTGTCAACTTGCCTCTGTTACTGCCCCCGTTTTTCTTGATGCTACCGAGGAACGCTTCTTTTCCATGGATTATCAGGGTATTATTGCTGAACTCTTTGAGACCAAGCCACAGGTGGACGGGATTTTTACCTCCAATGACATTATTGCCGCGCAGGTTCTGCAATACTGCAGCTGCCATGGTATATCCATACCGAATGAGGTAAAATTAATCGGCTATGACGATACGGATCTTGCGGCTTTATGTAATCCTGCAATTACCACGATTCACCAGCCGATCAAGGAAATATGCCAAAGGGCCGTGGAAGGAATTTACCAGCTGTCAAATTCCGATACTCCTCTTAATAACCAGATACTTCCGGTCACCTTAACTAAACGACAGACCACATAGCTTAGCGAAGGCTTGTTTGATCCTCTATTCCTCCTGGCACGGTACACCAGATAAATTTCCGGAGGAGACTTTATTCATCCACCTCCCCTTGAGTAATCGGAAGGTGCACCAGATTGTTTTGATGATGTAATCCGCTCGCAGGCATATGTATATTACAAAGGGCGGCATATGAAGAACTAAACCTGCAATCGCTCCTAGGGGAATTGACACCAGCCATAGGAAAAGAACATCCGCCGCCATTAAGAAGCGAGTATCTCCCCCTCCTCGAAGTACTCCCTTTGTGAGCACCGTCTGTGCGGATTGAAACACGAGAATAATTGATATCGCATACATCAACTGGTACGCAATTCCTTTGGCTTCCACCGAAATTTGTACGCTACCGATCATAAAGGGGCATAGGATTAATAGAATTACTCCCGCTGTTATGCCCAAGACGATACTGATGCTTAAAAAGGTGATTCCCTCCCGGTATGCTTTATCTGTGTTACCCTCTCCCAGGGTATTACCCGTCATAATACTGGAGGCACTTGATACCCCGGTAGTAAACACGGTAGTCATTCTGGTCACCTGAGATACAATGGCATTGGCCGCAACAAAGGAGAAGCCGATATGACCGATAATCACTGAGATTGCACTATTACCTATTCCTAAGATGGTATCTGAGATCAGCACCGGGATACAGTATCTGATATAATGGCCATAAAGACCTTTGCAGGAGGTAAAAAAATCCTTGATGCGATAGCCGATTCTCTTATCAATGAATACAAAGTAACCTGCGATGAAGGATAATTCAATCATTCGGGAGATGAACAGTGCCAAGGCAGAACCCATAATCTCCATTCGGGGTGCTCCCAAATTACCGAAGATAAACACCCAGTTCAAAAAAACATTTACAATAAAGGCAATAAAGGAAGTAAATAAGGGCAATCGAACCTCTCCAAAGGAACGCAATACCGCCGTGATCGTCAAGGATAAGCCAGTGGGCAGGAAGGTCCAGGCACTGAACCTCATATAAGTTGCTCCAAGCTCGATTAACTCCGGCTCCGGAGTAAAGATGGACATGACCACCTCCGGTATCAGATAAGCCACAGCTCCCAGAAGTCCCCCCAGCAGGAGACACATTTTCAGCATGATTGTTACTATCTTTTTAAAGGCGATGATATTTCTCTGCCCCCAGTACTGGGCCGTCAGGACAGCTGCACCATAACCCAATCCCATACATAGAATCTGATACAATACAATAAATTCATTCGCTAATGAGACCGAAGAGAGCTTCTTTTCTCCTAACTGTCCTACCATTAAGGTTCCGATAATACTAATTCCCATGGTAATCATACTTTGTATCACTACAGGGACTGCAAGCTTCACTACCCTCAGATAAAAGCTTCTGTCTTTTACAAATAATTTCATGTCATCCTCCAAGTCTTACATTTTTAATCATTCTATCACAAGGACATCCTAATACTTTTAATAAAATACTCTATGATTTCGTTTAAGTACAAAGAGAGTTAAATCCAAAGGGCATTCGAAAAGGAGGGCATATACTTCCCTTATACCGCTCTCAGAAAGTATCTGTCCTCCTCTTTTATATCTCTATGCTTTTTGGCTCTAAGGACCGACCACCGGTTATGATTTTCTCCAGGTATCCGGATTACACCCACAATATTTTTTAAAGACAGTGGAAAAATAAGATACATTTTCAAAGCCAACATCCATGGCTATTGTGCTGATGGCTTTACTTGTAGCATTCAGTTGTTTTTTTGCTTCATCAATTCGAAGCTGGTTAATGTAATCCCTTATGGTTAAACCTGTCTCCTTGTTAAATAGCTTGGATAAATAATTCGGTGTCAGATATACACTGTTCGCTACATCATTACGATTAATATCCTCCGTAAAATGCTGGAGGATATATTGCTTTGCCTTAGCAACGATTGTAGAGGTCTGCTGTACCTCATTAATCAGATGGTTGATTCGGTCATACATATAATTAATGTATTTGATCATATCAAAGATGGAATATTGTGCTGCTTTATTTAACTGCCTCGCCGTCCCATCAAGCAAGAGCTGATCTGCCTGGATGTTATGCTCCTGAAGATATCCATAAAATATCTGTAACAGATCATGATGGAGAGCATGCATTTTATAAGAGTTTAAGCTGCCAGACCTCATATGCTCCTCCATCAAATCCCGTATATAGTTAATCAAAAATACCTTTTCTTTATTTCTTAAGGCTTTAATCACTCTTTCATTATTTATTCCGATGGTTTCATTCTCATTATTTAGCTGTAAATCACTATAAATGAGTACCTTTCTACTATAGCTCGCCTCCTGAAGAAAATAAGAATCCATCTCCTTCTTTGTATCCGCCATCTCCTCACAGCTGATGAGATTACCTACCATACAGACCATCTCCGCATCCAGATAGGATTTTGAGACGGCAATCAGCTTCTTGCAGCGCTCCACCAATTCCTCCTTGGTTGCCTCTGATTCTTTAACCACAAGAAGCAGGATATCATAAGGCTCCATACTATATTTTACGGCACTCTTATAATCATATTGATTATTAATCAGTTCAAGAGCAAGATGACGAAGAATATAATAAAAATCTGCCTCCGAATAATGGTTTAGATTAATTGTACGAGTACTTATCCCGGCATACACCAGATATAGTCCTTCGTTCACGTCAAAGTCAATATTTCGTTGGTTAATAATATTCAGGAGCTTTTCCTTATTATTCGGAATGGTTTTCTGGAATATGGCCCAGAGGAAGCTATTCCCCATAATATCCTGATTTTTACGCCATAAATAATCCTTTTGCAGTAATTCATTATGGGACAATCTATGATTCATCTTTACAATGGCCTTCATCATTACAGCATATAGCTCTTCCTGTTGAAAAGGCTTTGTCAGATACCCCATGGCATTGTATTCAATGGCCTTTTGAGCATATTCAAAGCTGACATGGCAGGTTAAGAAGATAAACTCCGCACATTTCCCATTCTCATAGATAAACTTCAGTACCTCTAGACCATTACATAGGGGCATTTCGATATCGCAAAGTACGATAACGGGGTCCTCTGTCTGGAGCATCTGTATAGCATGTAATCCATTATAGGAGTACATGACCTCCGATATCCCCATCTCCTCCCATTTTAGAGAGCTTTTAATTAATTCTATGATATTTGGATCATCATCAACAATGAGAACTCTCATACCTAATCTCCTCAGAATAATAATTTGTACTATCCGGTATCCAAACCTCTACCCTGGCACCATGGGGCTCCACATTAGATATCCTTAGTAAATCCTTTCTACCATATTGAAGCTCCAGAGTTTTTTTGATATTACTTAGACCGATCTGCTTCCCATCCTGCTTTTCCTCTACCTCATTCCCTAATTCAAACCTCTTAAGCTGCTCCAAAGAAAAACCGCCACCGTTATCCTCCACAATAACCCGATAGCCATGAAAGCCTTCCTCCTCTACTACTTCACATTGAATCAAGAGGATTAGGGTATCATACAAGCTCATCGCATATTTGAGCGCATTTTCGATGATGGTGAATAAGATAAGATGTCCGATTTTCTTATGCTTCAGTTCTTCACTGCAGCCGATATAGTAGGCTACGGAATTGGTGAACTTGATTTCCTGCATATGTAAATAATTCTCGATATGGGATAGCTCCTCCGTCAACATAACTTCACTACTATTAACTCGAAGCATATAGCGGATATGCTCGGAGAGAGAATCCAAAAACAAACGAATTTCATTCGTTTTATCCTGATAGGTCATGCTTCGAATTGTAGTGATGGCATTCAGAAAAAAATGCGGCTTAATCTGCATCCGAAGAAGCTTAATCCTTCTCTCGCTATCTTTAATCTTCTGTTCGTAGGTGCTGATTCGCAAATCAACAATCTCCTTCACCATCTGATTAAAGGATTTATTCAGTTCATTAAATTCCAGTGTTCCAGTATCCTCAATCACCTCAATATTGAATTGACCCTGGGCAACTTGGTGCATTCCATTTAAGAGTCCATTCATGGGTTTTATGATATAGTGTGAAATACTGCTTTTTATGACAAACAGCATCCCAATAAATATGGTCACAATCATAATCACAATCGCAAAGGTATTGTTTAAGAATAATTCAATAACACGGACTTTAAAATTTCCTACAAAGGTTACATTGGTATTGGGAATCACACTTTTAATAACCACTCCCTCATTAATAAACCAAAGTCCATTGCTAATTAGCTCTATGCTTTTTTGTGATGTGCCGATGGTATAGGTATAATAATTCTGATCCTGATCAAGATAAGAATAGCTTCCGATATCTTGGTCCATAATCAAGCTTAGGGCAGCATCAAAGATGGATACTCTGATTAAAGCACCAACGGTATAACCTCCCATTTCGTAGACCAGATAAAAGTAAGCCTCCTCGTTAATATCCATTATTTGCCAATATCCATCTCTGGTGTGAAAAGAATCGATTGGTTCATCTTTCAAAAAATACTCCATAATACGATAACGGCTTAGAGCCGGAAGCGTATTATTATAGCCCTTTAGCAGGAAGGTATTTTCCTTTTTCACAAAAAAACAAGCGACATCGCTATTAGCAGATAATTTATTCTTTAAGGTGGTGTTAATACGGTTCAACGCCAGATACCGGGTCATATCACTGTTGCTGTCTAAGTCTGCCTCATAATAGGCGGCAAGCATGAGATCAATCAGCTGAAGCTCCGCTTTGTTCAAATGCTCTTTGATGTTCTGTACATAACTGAGGATAGCATCCCTTTTCTTTTCCTCAAAATCGATTTTGGATCGCTGATAGAACATTAAGCTGGATCCAAGTAGTAACATCAGTAAAAATATTAATGAAATCATAAACAAAAATATTACCTTCGATGTCAGAGTTTTCTTCTTCATATTTTTACCCCATGACCTTTGTTCCAGAATAGAATGCATCCCTTGCATAACTCTAATATATCCTTTTCATACAAAAATGTCAACCGCTTGTCATTTTTGTGTGTGATTTCCCATTTGGCTCATAACCATATTATAATAACGTTGCTTCAGCTTCATCAGCTCCATATGATTACCGGCTTCGAGAATTCGTCCGTCATCAATTACTATGATACGATCTGCATCTCTGATTGTTGAAAGTCGATGAGCAATCAGAAAGCAGGTACGATCCTTCATTAAATTAACCAATGCTCTTTGAATCTCCTTCTCCGTCTTCGTATCCACACTGCTGGTTGCTTCATCCAATATTAGAATCGGACTGTCAGAAAGTACTGCTCTTGCAATGGAAATTAATTGACGCTGTCCTTGACTAAGATTATCGGTAGCTGCCGTTACTGTCGTCTCATAGCCCTTCGGGAGCTTTGTGATAAATTCATGGGCATGAGCGATCGTTGCAGCTTTGATCACCTCCTCGTCGGAAGCATTTCTCTTGGAATAACGGATATTATCCATGATTGTCCCACTGAAAAGACTGGTATCCTGAAGCACTACAGCAAAACATCGACATAGGCTATCTCTTCTGATCTGAGTAATCGGTACCCCGTCTAGCAGAAGCTCCCCCTGATTCGTATCGTATAGCCTGGTTAACAGATTCACGATGGTTGTCTTCCCGGAACCCGTTTCACCAACTAATGCAATTACCTCACCCGACTTTACATGAAGGTTGATATCCTTTAGAATCATGTTATCCTTCGCATAGGAGAAGGAGACATTACGAAAGGTTACCTCCCCCTTAGGTCTCTGCATATAGATTGCGTCAAGGCTATCCGGTGCTTCTTCCTCGCAATCAAATATTTCAAACACCCGCTCCGCTCCTGCAAGTGCCGACTGTATGGTATTAAACATTGCTGCGATGGAGTTCAGTGGTTGGGAAAATTGCTTGGAATAGTTTAAAAAGCTGACCACCGTACCGACGGATAGACCATAGCTTACGGATAACACACCTCCTACAAAAGAAACAAGTGCGAAGATAAGATTATTGATTATATTCATGAGGGGCATCATAAAGCCGGACCAAACCTGAGCCTTTGTACTGCTCCTGCATAATTGTGTATTAATTTCCCGAAAATGTTGGATTACCTCCTCCTGTCGGTTGAAGGCCTTTACCATCTTTAAGCCATGGATATTCTCTTCAATGACTGCATTCAGCTCTCCGAGACTTCTCTGCTGCTCCTTGAAGTAAACTCGGCTTTTTGAAGCGATTTTTCGCGTGAATAAGGTGACTAAGGGTACACTGAGTAATACAACCAAGGTAAGATATGGATTTAAGCTAAGCATAACACTAAGAGCCCCCACCAATGTAACAAAGCCCGCAATTAATTGTGTTGTCGTCTGTGCAATCACAGAGCTGATATTATCAATGTCATTCGTAATTCGACTCATGGTATCTCCGTGAGCGGTTGAGTCAAAAAAACGGAGCGGCAGTTTCTGAAGCTTTTGAAAAAACTCCGTACGCAGGGTATAGACCAGTTTCTGAGAAACCCTAAGGGTAATATAATGATTTAAAAAACCAAAGAGCCAATTTACCAGGTAGAGAAGGAGTAAGATGGCTAGATATGTTATCAGACTCTCCTGATCGACATAGCGGGTTGTTATATGAAAGGTATCGAAGGCCTTCCCCAAGAAGAAGGGGATTGCAACGGATACCAAGGATGACAATACCCCGAGCAGGACTGCCAGTAGAATTGTTTTCCCCCACCTTAAGTATATTTTAAGGATGCGAAGCATAGTTCTTTTCGCATTGGCCGGTTTTTCTACGAAACCAAAGGGAGTTCGCCCTGCTCCCGGACGATGTGCCATTATTGGAGCATTATTTTGCTGTCTGTTTTTCTGTTCTACCATGGATTATACCCCCTTTATACCATTGATTTGTGTATGGTAGATATCCTGATATACCTTACAGTGCTCCATTAATTCCCCATGCGTCCCATACCCCACACGATTACCATTCTCAAGCACAAGTATCTTATCTGCGAACATTGCTGTCCCACAACGCTGTGTTATTGTAATGACTGTCTGATTTTCTGATTTTTCCCGCAGCTTCTCTTGAATCCTTGCTTCCGTGATCGCATCCAAGGCACTGGTAACATCATCAAGAATGAGAATGGGCGCTTTCTTAACCATACCGCGAGCTATGGAAATACGTTGCTTTTGTCCCCCCGAAAGATTGACCCCTCCCCTTCCGAGAATACTGTCATAGCTCTCCTGCATCTGATAAATAA
>JAEYXC010000464.1 GCA_023428655.1 Bacillota bacterium
GTAGGGGTTCAAGTCCCCTCAACTGCATCCTTTAAAAGTCTCGCAACCCTATTAAAATCAGTAGGTTGCGGGTTTTTTTATTTTATTATAATTCTGTTAAACTCTGTTAACATGCCTTTTTTTGTGGTTCTGGCAATCACGGTGCGAAAATCTATTCAACTATCCTTCGAAATATTATGCTAATTTCTCTATAATTGCTCTGGCAATTTTGCATACAGTACGCTTATTGTCTTCGAGTGATAAAATTGTATCTATATTCCATCCACCTTAAGTCTATCATAATCTAATTTTTGCACCAGATTCCAAAAATTAGTAATAGCTATCTGATCAAGCTGCAGGAGAAGCTGTACACTGTGTTGGAGCGTGCCTTTAAGGAGCTGCACAAGGAAAGCAACTGTTAAATTCAAATCCAGTATAAGGGGTTATACATCGCGTGGACTTCAAGCAGATTCTGTATATCGAAAGCCTGGATAGACTTATTCTATTTCAACTGATGGATGTACATCTCCTGCAATGCCACCATCTATCCAGTGACACAGGACAAAAGAACACATAAGATAATCATTGAAACGGCAACCACGCGATAACTAAAGTGTTTTACAAAATTTTCAAAAATATTATGGAAAAATAATGAAATTTGTAATATATTGTGTTATAATTTATATTAACGAAGGATAATAGCTAATTATCTGATTCAGAAAGAGGATATTTTAATGAAAACAACGTTTCAAACTGCGCAGATTATTGATCGAGAAGAGTATATAAATAATATTTCTTCTCACATAGATGAATGCATCGTAAACAACGAAAATAGTGCTATATTTTTATATGGTCCAAGTGGGATTGGAAAAAGTTCTATTATGAGAAAGCTTAATCAAGAAAGAACAAAACAACCACCACTAGTCATTGTTGAAACCCCGCCAATTAATCAAGATAGCACATCTACTTTAGGACAATATCTTAGCTATATCGCACAAGCATTAAATAAGTTTCATGACTCTACTATTTATTCTCTGGAATTTTTCCTAAGTAGCTCATTAAGTAAGCATCAATCTTTTTTAGATACGGAGATACTTTTAGATAATGCGCATACACTAACATCGGCACTGATTTCACTTATTGGAAAATCGTTTATACGTGGTAAAACCTCTGCCGAAAAAATATTATGGTCCAACGATGTAGATAGTTATTTAATATTAAAAGAATATATTAAGTTTGCTTTAACATCATATAAGGTAATATTAAACATTACCAATGCTCAGAACATTGATTCCATGACCAATGATATACTGTTCGACTGCTTTTACAGTGAGAAGCCATTGATAGTAATCTTCGAATATACGACTCAAGAGCATGATGAATTGTCACTGATTAAATTTGCTGAAAGATATCGTACGTCAGAGATTAATTTAGTCCTTACAGAGATAACCTCACTCCCATTCGAATTTGCTTTAACTATATATGATAAAGGTGACATTATTTTTAACCTGTCAGAGCTGGAACATTTTTACAATGACAATGTTAGAGGAAATCTATACAAGCTACATCATGCAAAAGCTATAGAGCAAAGCCGTTTATCCTCTATTTCTGATCCTACAAAGGAATTAATATCACGTTTATCATATGGAGGAAAATTAATTCTTGGAATCATATGCCTACATAATGGCAAGCTTTCTTCTAAAGTATTAGCAGATATTATTAATAAAATATCAGATTATTATTATGTTGGAGATGGTATTTTTGATGAGTTAGACGTAATTATACATGAAGATTCAAATGGAAATTTTATTATTGATCACGCATCCGTTATAGAGAGCTTCGGACTAAAACCTGATAATTATGCAGTTCTTAGCGCCTGTAGGTATCTGATTGAATATTACATTGAACAATCTGATAATTATCTAAATAGTAGTAATAACTTTGCATTTCTTTGCTTATTACGTTGCTATGCAATAATTGCACCGGAGAAAATAATTTCATTGCTAACAGAATATAAGAGTATAATCTTAGATAGTCTCTCAGAAAAAAAAGCATTTGCTTTTGCAGAAGAGGCATATTTATCGTTGCCTCCAGAATGTTCTATTGATTTACGACTTCATATCGTCAATCTATGCTATGAGATTGGACTATATGAAGGAGCATATATATTAATAAATCAAATAAAACCACCTTATACCAGTAGATATCATGCATTACGATGTATGATATTAAACCGAATAGATAAGCATGAAGAGGCTATCAAAGCATGTAAGGAATTAATAGATGATTGTAAGGATAGTACACGTTATTCCCTAATCTTAAAATTAATCTATATGCTTAGTGAGCGTTCATTGAATAGAGTCTCAAACTATCGCTCTATTTTTGAGAAAATGCTTAAAAATAAGAAGTATAAGAGTTTTTTAGAATATGGTTTTTTGCTGAGGAATGCACAAATCGTGTATTCCTATAGAAAAAGTCTTCGTTATATCGAAAAAAGCATAAATTTCTTTCAAGAGAAAAACGAGATGAAATACGCTGCTGACTCAAAGCTAACATACGCTGTACAAAAAGCTCGATTAGGAGAATTAGAAGAAAGCCAGAAGATAATTAACGAGATAAAACCACATTTCTCCAATACTACATTTGAACGTCATATATTGACCTGTAATGAGATAGCTATTAGGCTTCTAAATCATGATAAAAGTCAAAATACAATGCTGTTACTTGAGCAATCGTTGCTGACAACTACTACGACATTTGATAAGCTTGTTCTACTTAATAACTATTTATGCTTTTATATTTTAAATGAGGTTGAGGGACCTCTATTTAATGAATTAGAAGCACGTATATGTAACTTAATACATATGGAACCAGACAAAAGGCATTGTAAAAAAACCTATACAAACTTATACTTATATCATAAATATGTGACAAAAAATATTGAAAAAGCACGTGCGTGGAGAAATATTGCAATCAGTTTTATGTGCAAGGATTCTTTGGTAGATGCTTTTCTAGGTCTTGCTGATGCTAAACCAGAGGACGCTTTTTTAGCGTCAAACTCTTTTTGCGTTTTTTTCATTACTCTTTGGCACTTTGATATCCCAGCTGAGGACTTGTAAGTGCATTATTACAAAGAAATTGGAACATATCTTTATACGAATATCCTTCTTCTCGAAAGGAGAGGCTTACACTGCTGCTGAGGCTCAGGCTGCAATCTGGGGTAAACTCTATCATATGAAAACCCTCATTATTTAATCGTCCATCAAACCTTATCACCTCTACTTTTCCCAGTGATTGATAAAGTTCAATTAATTTATCTTTTTCGCTGTTGGGAAATCGTTTCGTTATGAGGTCTCGGTGCCGATTTGAGTTATCAATTTTCTTTATCTCTGCACTAAAAATTTCGTGATCAAGAAATGTTTTATCACCAATATATTGACGCACTACTTGGAATATTAGGTTTTTTTCATGTGTTCCAGCAATACAAACACTGACTTCTTCTCCTGGTACATACTCTTCAACAATCAAGGGGGTAAATTGGGGGAGAAGATTGCTACATACTTGGATTGCTTCTTGATAGTTATTTGCAAGGTTTTCTGCGAATATTCCGATTGATCCGCCCTCACAATTTGGCTTGATTACAACAGGGAATTTTAGCGAGTTGATTAAATTGTAGTCATGATTTGAGTCGATAAGTACCCCGTTCGGACACAAAATACCATGTTCCCTGCAAATGAGTTTACTGAGATATTTATCCTGCGAAATTGTATGAACATATGAATCAGCACCTACATATGCAATTCCATAGGCTTCGCAAATAGAAGGAATAAGTGCTCGCCGATTACGAGATTTCTCCCCTGACCATAAAGATAAAACCACATCGCTTTTGTGGAGCTTGGCATTTTCTATAAGCCGCTTCGGTGAAGAATAGTATGTTAGCTGGTCACATATATCTTGAAGAGCATTATTAACCTGTTGATAATATGTATCATTTAACATCTCCAAATCCGTACTATGAATGGTGGCATTGCTATGAGAGTCTATATGTTCTGCCACAAAGACAATATTAGCATTTAACTTCATCAGAAGCACTCCTTCAATATCAGATAATTAGCTATTATCCTTCATTCAATAAAAAAGCTGAATACAATAATTGCATTCAGCTTTTTTATTATTTAATGTTCAAGCGATTCCGTGGATGCTTCAAACTAAGAATATCACTCTGCTTTTTTGTTGATACATGGGTATATATTTGTGTTGTTGTTATTGAGCTATGACCTAATATCTGCTGAATGTAGCGAATATCTACGTCCTCCTCCAGAAGCAATGTAGCAAACGAGTGTCGAAACATATGGGGAGTTAAGTGTCTTTGTATATTTGCCTTTTCCGCATAGTTCTTGATAATTATTCGAACTGACTGTTCAGAAAGTTTATTATCAATTCTATTAATAAACAGGTAGCCGGTGCTATCTATTTCTTGTGAATATGCTTCTTTATAGCTATGGAGTGCTAAAAGAACATCGGAATTTGTGATAGTTATCATTCTTTCCTTTGCTCCCTTTCCCCATATTCGAATCTGTCCATTTGTCAAATTAATATCCTCTTCTCTCAACGAACATAACTCAGAGACTCTCATCCCACTGGCAAACAAAAGCTCCAAAACAGCAATATCACGTAAGCAAATCCTGTATTTATGGGATTTTTCATTGACCATTAATTCCTGGTATGCAGCCTGTAGCAAAGTACCAATCGTATCAAGAGTGATTGTTTGAGGAAGAGTTTTGGGCTCATGAAATTTGAGATTGATTTTAGAAAATGGATTTTCCAGAAGTATTTCTTCATATTCCATCCAGTGGAAAAACGCTCTTATACATGCAATTTTACGCTTTATTGTTTTGGCCTTATATGTCTTATGCAAATACGTCGCATACTGCGATAAGTTGTTCTTAGTCAGGCAACCATCCATTTTTTCGATGATCTGTAGAAATTGTGTAATATCAATTCTATACGCCTTCACGGTTTTAACATTTAGCTTCTTTTGGAACTTGCAGTAATCAAGATACTGTTTTGTCACGGATGTAAGGTCATGCATTATAATACCCTCCTAATTGTGTTATCTGGTTTATTATAAGCATAATATGAACAATTGTCTAATGACGAAAAGCATTATATAAGCTGATTTCGATAAATATGTTTTATTTAGACATATAATGTTAATCACGGTATAATGATACAAACACATACGAAAGGTAAGGGCATTATGAAAAAAATTATCGGTTTATTTTTAGTATTAACCTTAGTATTATCTCTTGTTCCAATTCAAACGGCAACGGCAGCTACAAAGCTTAACAAATCCAAGATCACTCTTAATGTCGGCGATTCTTATAAGCTAAAACTAACTGGTTCGAAATCAGAAGTTAAGTGGTCCTCAAGCGATAAAACAGTGGCAACGGTAAGTAAAGGAAAAGTCGAAGCAATTGCTGGAGGGTCCACTACAATCAAGGCAACCGTCGGCAAGAAGCAGTACAAATGCTCCGTTACAGTGAAGGATAAGAAAATTGATGTTATATATAAAGCATATATCTTTGATGGATCATCAGTGGATGATTATGCCAAAACTTATAAAGAAGATAATCCGGATATATTAGATGCCAAAGTATACGACGACGAGCATATCATCGTAACCATGTGGGAATCGGAAAGGCTGGCTGCTTTGAAGCTTTATAAGGATAATATAGATACGTTAATTGACGACTTTATAACCAATGAGGATTATGAAGGAGCTTTTATCAGAATCGAAGCAGATGATTTAATGCAAAACATACAGGTGTATGTAGATAGAGAAAAATACGAAGAAAGCTTCGCTGGATTAAGCCTAGTGTTGGTAACTGCAATTGTAAGCGATGTCATACAATCCATATCCTTCATCGCTCCTGACGACAGGGAGTTCAATCTAACCATATATGATAATGAGACCGGAGAAGTGATTAATGCTGAGTAAATAAATTTCTTCAACCTAATACATACCAAAACAGGAGCTGCTAATTCCTATCGCAGCTCCTGTTTAGTAGTTATAAGCCACATTATAATCATCAACGATTTAATATAATTTCCCGCTTCACCCCGGCGGACTCCATTCCTGCTGCCTTGACTACAACAATGCGGCATAATCTCCCTGTAAATTAGAATGTCATGGATAGAAAACAGCCTTCACTCTACAAGTGATTCCGTCTTAGCCTTATGGACAATGCCACATAAAAATTCCCCCTACCTGTGCCTGGAGCCTTGACATGGTATGCCGGCTTTAGCAAGTGATGGCAACACTCTATTTGATAAACCTTATGTAACCATATTGGAGCCTTCCGAGCAAAAGCAGTTTTCCTATACGATGGTGATAGTTTGATCTTTATCCGTCGCTTATTTTCTGTACAGCTACCATTAGTTAGTCCAGTAATCCAGCACCAATACTTTATCAAGATAAGGACTTAAAAGACTTCCAAAGGCTTGATGCTCCGGGTGAGGTAAATATGCATCACGGTCCGCTTCACTATGAAAGGTTACAAAGAAGCAGTGGGTAAAATCCTGGCTGAGTCCTTCCGGACTGTTATTAGTCCCCCACTCTATGGATACTATTTGAGGTATTTTGTTTTTCAGCTCCATAAAAGCAGCCTCAATTCGTGCAACGCTTTCCTTATCCGCATTGTCTTGAAATTTAAATAAAACCACATGTCTTAAGACCTTTTCTTCCATCACAAACTCCTCCGTCTCATTCTCTATAGTATTCTTCAATCATACTCATTCTCTACAATGCCCTTACGAAGTATTCTTCAATCATACTCATTCTCTACAATGTTCTTATGAAGTATTCTTCAATCCGTCTCACTCTTTACAGTGTTCTTGCGAAGTAATCTTCAATCAGATCAAGAAGCTCCTGACTCCAGAAATCCCCCTCATGTGGAGCTCCCTCTACACGGATAAGCTCCGTATGAACATCATTTTCACACAGCTTCTTGGCCATAATAGTGCATTGCTCATAGGGAACGATATCATCCCGGTCTCCATGCATCAGCAAAAAGGGTGGATAGTTCATTCCTGGCATTACCTTCTCTATCGGATTCATGAGCGACATGCGCTCTCTCTGCTCCTCCTTCGTGTCCCCTAAGAGGCGGAAAAAGATAGAGACCTCTCCATTCTCGTCGTATTCCGGTACTCCCTGCTTAAAAAGCTCAAACATATCGGCAGGTCCAAAGCACTCCGCGACGGTTTTGACTGCATCAGAATATTCACTGTATTCCTTTGTCCTATAGATGGGATCATCTCCGGTCAAGCCTACCAATAGTGCAGTATTTCCTCCGGAGGAGGTTCCCCATATTCCAATTCGCTCAGGATCAATGCCATATTTTCCTGCATTTTTTCTTAAGAATCGGATGGCTGTCTTGGTATCCTCCAGAAAAGCGGGTGCCTTATGAAGATCCTTTGATGAGCGGTGGGTCAGCGTAGCCACCACATATCCTCTTCTAGCAAAGTCCCCAAGCTGCGGTAATTCATAGCCTACATCCGGAAAGGTCCAGGCACTGCCTTGTACAAAGACAATACAAGGAAACCT
>JAEYXC010000046.1 GCA_023428655.1 Bacillota bacterium
TAGACAAATTCCCGATAACCCTTATATCCACATTTCTTAGAAAATCTTGATAATGTAGCTTCCGATACATAAAGAGCTCCGGCAATATTTTTCGAAGAGAAATCGATCCTTTCCTTATTTGATAAGAAAAAGTCTGCTACATTTTTTTCAACAGCTGTCATTTCATCATAATTTTCACGAATTACTCCTATAATATCGTTATTCAGATAGTTCATCATATTACCTGCACAATCATAATATTGTTATAATAGTTAACCCTAAATCTCCACTTTCAATAACCCATATTATAACTCACAATACAAATTCATACAACCTCTATGAGCTTCTTAAGTATGCCAGAGAGCATAACTCAATTATTCTAAAGAGCGTCTGTTCTATCAGCAATTGCTTCCACAAAGCGTTTCGTAATATCTCTGGGCCTTGTAATCGCAGTTCCAACAACTGCCGCATGCACCTTATAAGAAAAAACCTCCTTCAACTGTTTTGCTTCCCATATGCCTCCTTCCGCAATCACCGGTACAGAAAGCTCCTCTGTCATTTGCTTTATTAACCAGAAATTCGGTAGCGAAATGTGTTGTGTTTCTTCTGTATAACCACATAAGGTAGTCCCCACAAGGTCAAAGCCCAGGCTCTGCGCATGGAACGCCTCTTCCATGCTGGAACAATCCGCCATGAATAGGACGTCCTGGTATTTTCTTCTGATTATCTGAAAGAATTCATCCAACGTCCTTCCATCTGGACGCAGACGGTTGGTTGCATCCACAGCGATGATTTCCGGTCTTGCCTGCATCAACTGATCTACCTCTTGTTCCGTAGGAGTAATAAATACCGGATTGGAACCATAGGTCTTCTTAATAATTCCAATGACGGGCAGGTCCACCATTTTCTTTATCTCAATAATATCTGCAACGGAATTGGCTCGGATGCCTTTTGCTCCACCTTCCTTCGCAGCATACGCCATCTTAGCCATGATATACGAATCATACAACGGTTCGTCTTCCAGCGCCTGGCAGGATACAATTAATCCTCTTTCGATCGATTTTAAAATGTTAATTTTATCAATCATTTTTCCCTTACCTTAATTGTGTATTTGGGTTTTACCGGACACCCATGAACCAGTTATAGGATATGCTTAATCCCATTTAATTTGACATCAAAATTAATATAGAAAATACCATCCCAGTTAAAATACAGATTAATCAGTTCTATCTTGGTACCCTTATACATCCCACCAAACTTAACCTGGATTTCATTCTCGATTTCCCGCTGAAAATAATCTCTTACCTCATCATAATGAATTCCAAGGGAATAGGGATCAATGTTCGCTTTATTGTCATTAATAAATCTCTGTAGCACAACGGATTGATAGAGCCAATCGCAAATAATATTGCGCAGCTTAAACTCTTCGGCCGACTTATATAGCTCATAATCACGATAATAGCAATCATAATAACTTGATATTGCAGTTTGAGCCAGTACGACACCTATGGTATTCTGTGATGTATTCCAACCTCCTGCACCCTGTATGAGATGCAATATCTGCTCACTTAACGCAAACTCCATAAATTCTCTTTCACAACCATTACTTACGGAAACCTCAGCAACTCCTACTGATTTTTTGTACTGCTTAATGTAGTATTTGATATAACGCAAAAATTCGAACATATTAATATGACTGGTAAAGCTAAGGTCCTTATTATGCTGCTCTGAGGACTCTATCATAAACTTTCCGGGAGAGTTTATTGCTAGCATACAGTCTGAATCAGAGGAACTTTCTACACAAATTCCACCGATGGAAGAGATCTGTGACTTGATGCTTTCATGAAGCGGCCTGTCTTCATATCTTGGAATAATTGTCGGCCCTAAGGTTGAGGAATAGCGAACATAGACTCTTGGAGTATAATTATGTATCAGATTAAATACCCTGGTAAATAAAACACTGCCGACCTCATCCGCTCCAGGATATACCAGCACGCGGCCCATCAGCCGTTCACTATATACCTTCTTAGCAATTGCTGCCTGATCCATTGCTGCATACCCGTACTCTGCCGTATCATCCTTTGGAATCGTCAGGACATCAAACACACCGTCCTTTACCAGATCAACACAGTATAAATTAGTAAATCGGTCCACCTCTCTCCGATCCAAAAAATCACTTAAATAATTCTTAGGTATGTTTTCCTCTAATTCCTTCAATTCTTCCTTTTCTTGAGACGTTCCCTCCATTCGGGAGGATTTATCGAGTAAATAGGTATATCTCCAAATATCACGTCCATGAGTTGCCCAATAATCCGGATCCTCATGCGCATCATTATAAGCAGCTACGCGGGCAACCAGATTAAAAGCGTGGATTTTCAGATTCGGATTAAGTTCTTTCAGCTTTCTGAACTGATCCAGACTCTTCTGACATTCCGCGGCCGTGAGGTGATGCGTTCTGGAATTTATAATATTTCCATAAATCAAGGTATCCACAGAGAGAATTGCGTAATCACAATTCCTTGCATTTGCAAATAGCCAGTCCCATATCTTGTCCGTTCTGGCAGGTGTTTTTAAATATCCCATATCTTCATATGCAGGTAGCAACAGCTGCATATCCTTAGTCATTGCTGCTAGCTTTTGCGGAAAATAATAATTGCATGCTCTTTCATCTAAAGGGACATATAACACATTTGTCATAGTATTCTACCTCTCTTAACGGTGACCCGTTTTGTTATTTTAAACCTGATGTTGAAATTCCCTCAATAAAATATTTTTGTGCAAACAGGAACATAAGTACCACAGGTACCATAAACAGCGTAGTTGCCGCCATTAAGGAAGTCCATTCGATGGTATGCTCATTCAGGAATGCCTGCAATCCAAGGGACAAAGTATAGTTTTTTGCACTATTTGCGTAAAGCAAAGGCCCCAAAAAGTCGGAGAAGGTGTTTAAAAAGGAAAAAATCGCAATGGTAGCAATACCCGGCTTAGCAAGTGGTAATGCAATTTTATAAA
>JAEYXC010000003.1 GCA_023428655.1 Bacillota bacterium
AGGATGTAGGGAGCGGTTGAAGGAATAATTGATTTTTAGTTAAAATGTGTTATAATAAAAAAACAATGCAAAAAGAGGTGAAAACCAATGATATGTTATAACTGTGGAAGACAGGTACAAAATGAAAAAGCTAATTTCTGTGAATATTGCGGAGCCTCCTTCCGAGAACAGGCGCAGGCGACAAAGCCTGTGGAGAAGAACCAGGTGAATCCTACATCGGGTATTCAACAGGGAGCCTTCACAGCGAATGACGCCATGCAAATGACAGCAAGCAATATCGTTCCGAAGGATAATCCAATCGGCTTTATGAGCTGGCTTGGAACCTATGCTATATTAGGGGCATTACTAATGATACCCTATTTGGGCTGGATTGGCTTTATAGCACTTTTGTTATTTTGGGCCTTCAATAATAAAACCCCTGCCACCAAAAGAAATTGGGCAAGGGTAACTTTGATATTTGTAGGAATTGTAATGGTCTTTCTTATTATCGCAGTAATGACCTTTATGAGTCTTTATTATAATCAAATCGTGGATGGGACCTTTGATTTTAACACTTATTATAATAATATGATGAATAGCCTGCAAAAATAAATCAGGATGAGAGGAAGAATGAGATGAGCACGATTAGAACCAGATTCGCACCCAGTCCCACCGGAAGGATGCATGTAGGTAATCTTCGAACAGCATTATATGAATATTTAATTGCAAAACATGAGGGAGGAAGCTTTATCCTTCGAATAGAGGATACGGATCAGGAACGCCTTGTGGAAGGGGCAGTGGATATTATTTACCGTACCATACAGGGAACCGGATTGATTCACGATGAAGGACCGGATAAGGATGGCGGCTTTGGGCCCTATGTACAGAGTGAGCGCCAGGCAAGTGGAATCTACTTGGAGTATGCAAAGAAATTGGTAGAAAAGGGCGCGGCTTACTATTGCTTCTGTACCAAGGAGCGTTTGGCTTCCTTAAAAACCGCAGTTGGTAATAACTCGGAGGAAGAGGAAGATGAAGCAAAAGAGGTGAAGGAGATTATCAAGTATGATAAGCATTGCCTTCATTTATCGAAGGAGGAAGTAGAAGCGAAGCTGGCAGCAGGATTACCCTATGTCATTCGTCAAAACAATCCTACCGAGGGCTCTACTACCTTCCATGATGCTATTTTTGGTGATATTACCGTGGATAACGAAGAACTTGATGATATGATCTTAATTAAATCCGACGGATTTCCCACCTATAACTTTGCCAATGTTATCGATGATCATATGATGAAAATCAGCCATGTTGTCCGTGGTAATGAATATCTTTCTTCTACACCGAAGTATACCAGATTGTACCAGGATTTTGGCTGGGAGGAGCCGGTTTATGTTCACCTCCCCCTGATAACCAATGAGGAGCACAAGAAATTAAGTAAACGCAGTGGACATTCCTCCTATGAGGATCTTTTGGAGCAGGGCTTTGTGTCCGAGGCAATCATTAACTTTGTTGCACTCCTGGGATGGAGCTCCTCCAATAATACTGAAATCATGTCTCTGGAGGAATTGATTCGTGAGTTTGACTACACCCATATCAATAAAGCACCTGCTGTATTTGATATTGTTAAATTACGTTGGATGAACGGAGAATACCTTAAGAATATGGAGTTTGAGAAGTTCTATGAGCTTGCGCTGCCCTATATTAAGGAGGGAGTGAAGAAGGAGCTGGATACCAGAAGGATTGCAGCTCTTGTTAAGACCCGTATTGAAACTTTGGTAGATATTAAGGACATTATTGATTTCTTCGAAGAGCTGCCGGAATATGATATCTCCATGTATACCCATAAGAAGATGAAGACTGATACACCGAGCTCCCTTAAGGTGCTGAAGGACCTGTTACCGAGGTTTGAGTCCTTAGAGGATTATAGCGAAGAGGAGATAGAGAATGTAATCATGTCTTACATTGCTGAGCAGGGTATTAAGAACGGTCAAGGCTTATGGCCGGTAAGAACAGCGGTCTCCGGCAAACAATCAACGCCTGGCGGTGCCTATGAGATTATGAGTATTCTTGGGAAAGAAGAAAGTCTTAATAGAATCAGAAAAGCAATCGCTCTACTTGAGGCTGCAGTTTAGTTAATATTTTATGTATAAGACGATCCATTTCATGCTGGATGAAACATAATGGAAATGTTCTGTGTGAAATGGATCGTCATAAATGAGAGTCTGTTATTTCACTCTTTATTGATCTGGAGTTAATCTTAATCTATTTTCTAAGGTATCCATATGATCCACGATAGGAAAGGTATAGCTATGAATATTCAGATGAATCAAGCACAGCAACAAGCGGTGCTTCATAAGGATGGGCCAATGTTGGTTCTTGCAGGTCCTGGCTCCGGTAAAACGTTGGTTATTACAGAACGGACCAGGCACCTGATCGTACAGGAGAATATTCCAGAGGATCAGATACTGGTAATTACCTTTACAAAGGCGGCTGCTAATGAGATGAAGGAGCGTTTTCTTAAGATTACGGGCGCAAAACAAACCAAGGTCAACTTCGGTACGTTTCATGCGGTCTTTTTTACCATACTACGATATGCCTATCATCTAGATGCCAGTAATATCGCCAGAGAGGACATCAGATACCAACTCATGAAGGAATTGATTCATCAGCATGGCTTGGAGTTTGATGATGAGAAGGAGTTTATACAAGACCTCTTCTCGGAGATCAGCCTGGTGAAGGGGAATCGGATGGAGCTGGCTAACTATTATTCCATCAGCTGTGCAGATGAAGTGTTTCGAGATATCTATAAAGAATATAATCAGAGACTATCCGGATCAAAGCTGATCGATTTTGATGACATGCTGTTATTGTGCTATGAGCTTTTGTCGCAGAGGGCGGATATTTTGAAGCTGTGGCAGAATAGGTTTGGATATATTCTAATTGATGAATTTCAGGATATTAATATGGTTCAGTATGATATCATACGAATGCTAGCTCTACCACAGAATAATCTGTTCATCGTAGGGGATGATGATCAGTCCATCTATCGCTTCCGAGGTGCGAAGCCGGAGATTATGCTGAACTTTCCCTTGGATTATCCGGATTGCAAGAGGGTTTATCTCGATCGAAATTACCGAAGTGTTCCCTCCATTCTATCTGCAGCCGGAAGGTTAATCCGTCACAATGAGCATCGCTTTACCAAGCAAATCAACCCGATGCTGCAGGCAGATCGTGAAGTGATTATCAAGCACTTTAATACACTTGCAGAAGAGAATCGGGGAGTTGCAGAGGAGATACGGAACCTAAATAATGAGGGAATTGCGCTGTCCAATATGGCAATCTTACTTCGAACCACGTTAGGATGTGGCACCTTACTTCATAAGCTGATGGAATATAATATTCCATTTACAATGAAGGACAATATACCGAATATCTTTGATCATTGGATTGCAAATGATATCCTTGCTTACATTAAGATAGCAATGGGCCGGACGGATCGTGGTCTGTATCTCCAGATCATTAACCGACCTAAAAGGTATGTAAGCCGCGAATGCTTTGATAGCCCGGAGGTGGATTTTGAGGATGTTAAGGCTTACTATGAGGATAAGAACTGGATGCTTGAGAGATTAACGCAGTTCGAATACGACCTGGGTATTCTTGATGGTATGAATCCTTATGCTGCAATTAATTATATTCGAAGAGGAATAGGTTATGAGGATTATCTGAAGGAGTATGCCCAATATCGCAAGCTAAAGGAAGAAGAGCTATATGATATATTGGATGAGCTTCAGGAAAGTGCAAGGGGCTTTAAGAATTTTGAGGAATGGTTCGAGCATATGGAGGAATATAAGGAGGAGCTTAGGAGGCAGTCCTTGGAGAATCGAAGGAATCGAACGGACTGCATTACCATAGCAACGATGCATAGCTCCAAGGGGCTGGAATATCGTGCAGTATTCATTATCGATGCCAACGAAGGGATTACCCCTCATAAGAAAGCGGTGCTGGAGGCAGACCTGGAGGAGGAACGGCGGCTATTCTATGTAGCGATGACCAGGGCGAGAGAATATCTTTATATCTTTAGCGCAAAGGAGCGGTATAATAAAACATCACAATGGTCGCGATTTATTGATGAGCTTCGTACTACAGATAAATAAAATAGACTGCTGATGAAAATCAACCATAGAACCTTACGGTATTGGGAAGAAATTCATCAACAGTCTTTTTATTTATGACAATAGAAGGTTCGCAAAGCGTACTTTCTATTGTTCCTGGAAATCTAATTAATCCTCGTCTGATTCCTCGAGATCATCCATTTCCTCATCAAACATCTCATCGTATTCCTCAGAATCAAGTATTTCCTCAAAAGCATCGGCTACTGCTTCAAATTCGTCATCATCATCAATGTTGAGAAGCTGAGGCTCGTCATCGCCCTCCTGAATAAAACGATAAAGGAAAACATTATCTTCCTCTGCTTCGCCTTCTTCGGGTTGCAATGCGATATACTCCTTATCATCTACTGAGAAAATCTCTAATACGATGCAATTAATTTCCGTGCCGTCATCTAAAGATAATGTAATTGAATCATGCTCGTGCTCGTGATCGTGACCGCAGCCGCAGCCGTTTCCGTGATTGTGCTCACCCATAATACTACCTCACTTTTTTGATTACTTGTGTATTCCTTACAAAAAT
>JAEYXC010000194.1 GCA_023428655.1 Bacillota bacterium
TACTGGAAGAGAATTATGACGAAGAAAATAACATTCGTGTATCTGTGGTAGAGATTAAGGATGAAAAAGGGGCTCAGGCGATGCAAAAGCCAATCGGTACCTATATCACCATAGAGGCTCCGGATATCAATAAATCCAGTGAGGATTACTTTAAACCAGCCTCGGAGGAGATTGCAAAGCATCTTAGAAGTCTGGCAGGTAATCTTAAGAGAGAAGAAATCTTGGTGGTGGGTCTCGGAAATAGGGAGGTCACTCCGGATGCCTTGGGACCACAGGTTGTAGATAATCTGTTCATCACCAGGCATCTGATCAGAGAATACGGTAAGGAATTTAAGGACAAGCATCATCTTGGAAGTGTAAGTGCAATCTCTCCGGGAGTGATGGCTCAGACCGGTATGGAGACACTGGAGATTATCAAAGGAATCATTAAGGAGACACAGCCTAAGCTTTTAATTGTAATTGATGCCTTAGCCTCCCGCAGTGTCAGCAGAGTGAACACCACCGTACAGCTGACCAATACCGGTATCAGCCCGGGCTCAGGAGTAGGGAATAATCGCAAGGCACTGAATGAAGAAAGTCTGGGTACCAAGGTAATCGCCATTGGTGTTCCCACCGTAGTGGATGCTGCGACCATCGTAGCCGATACCTTGACAAAATACATGGAGAAAAGCGGGTTTGATGAGAATGATATCAATCAATTCATTAATGAAATCCGTGAGCAGCAGATTGAAAATATGTTTGTTACACCCAAGAATATTGATGAATCCGTGAAGCAAATTAGCTATACCATCTCGGAAGCATTGAACTCCTGTTTCGCACAGACGGTGTAGTTCAAAATCCAAGGGTATATTTAAAATCAAAAAGAATATAATTAAGTGTAGTGAGCATACTGCAAGCTAGCTTGTATGTATGCGAACGGAACGAAAGCTCATGAACATGGTATTTGTTCATGAGATAATTAAGTGTAGTAAAAAAGTGAGATAAAAGTACCCATACTGCAAGCTTGCTTGCAAGTATTTGAACGGAACGAAAGCTCATGAACATGCTATTTGTTCATGAGATAATTAAGTGTAGTGAGCAAAGTGTGAGAAAAGCACTCACACCACAAGCTTGCTTGTAAGTATCATCAAGGATGGATATCAGGAAGCTGTAACAGGTTCATGATATTTAGCAAGCTTGTGTTGCAAGCTGCAATATTTCTTGACAAGAGAAAGTTCGCAAAGCGTGCTTTCAATTGTTTGGCGGGAGGCAGACATGAAGAACCATCGTACTCGTATTCCAAATAGTAGAAGATATTCCGGACATCATTTTAATGTATATATTATCCTTTGGTCCCTAATCATCATAGGTTCTGTTTACCTGTTGCTTCGCTTTGCAGCAATATCCTTTTCCGAAGAAATTGGTCAAGCTAAGGTAAGCTATCAGGAAACAGTCCTTTATTATATCGGTAAAACCGTGTTGGAAACGGGATCGCCCTTAATCAGCTATACCTTGGCAAAGCAAGAGGAGGAAGTCCCCTTTCCCTTTACTGTGATAGAGAACCCTTTCTCTATCCGTTATTTTGTCAGTGATCAATCAAAGCTGATGGCCAAAGCACAGGAATATTCGCTGAATGAGGATTATATCCTAGGTGACCAAGAGGAGGAGCAATCCATCACCTCTGTTATGAATGCTAATGATGTCCGTAATGATGCAAACGAGGATTACAAGGAAGTCGCGGAAGCTTCCGATCCACCGGTATTATCCGGTATAAGGGTCTATGACTTGGAGACAGATAATCTAAGTAAGGAATATATTTTGACAAATGGTGCAATCTTCGATGAACAAGCAGCCGAATACTTTTTTGCATTAAACGGTGGTTCGGAGTTCTCGGATGGGAGACTCGAGATCGGGTATGCAGAGGGTGAGATTGATATTCATGAAAAGGAAGAGGACGAAGTCATCGAAACCTCAAGTCCCGGTAATATTGTAGATTATACCATGGAGCAGCTGAAGGATTTGAACTTTTTAACCAGGCATTTTTATATCGTGGACCCCTCAACGAAGGTCACGGAGGAGCTGTTTGATGCGGACAAATTATTGGGCAAGGATATGACTCTACGTCAGGATAATTCCGCACCCCAGATTTTGATTTATCATACCCACTCTCAGGAGTCCTATGTTGATAGTAAGGAGAATGCGGTCTCGGATACCGTAGTTGGTGTGGGAAGCTATCTGGAACAGATTCTAAAGGAGCGTTATGGCTATAATGTAATTCATGATACAACGACCTATGATATTATAGATGGTAGACTGGACCGGAATAAAGCATATAATACAGCATTAAAGGGAATAACAAAGATTTTGGATGAGAATCCAAGCATTGAGTTAGTGATTGATCTACATAGGGATGGTAACGAGAAGAGATCCACTTTAATCGACGGCAAAGAAACGGCACAAATTATGCTGTTCAATGGTCTGAGCCGAGATGAGAATGGCCCAATCACATACCTTGATAATCCTTATCTCCAGGATAACCTGGCATTAAGCTTACAGCTACAGCTTAAAGCAATTGAAATGTATCCCGGTTTGTTTTATAAGAACTATCTGAAATGCTGGCGTTATAATATGCATGTCCGCCCTAAAAGTATCCTAATGGAATTGGGTACCTATAAAAATAGCTTACAGTCCGCAAAAAATGCAATGGAACCTTTTGCTGAAATATTAGATGCTGTTTTACAAGGAACCGAATAAAGGTGTGGTGTGCGATAAGCCATTGGATTGACAAAGGAAATCGTCTATTTGGTTTTGACATGGATTTTCTTGCTAGGAGAAAAACTATGTGATATAATCATCACGAGTATGCATTCAACGTGGTTCGAACCTAATAGTGTGACGGATGAATGCTTTTACAGGAGGATAACATGTCTTTAGATCAAAGTAAAATTAGAAATTTTTGTATCATCGCTCATATAGATCATGGTAAATCAACCCTGGCTGATCGTATCATTGAGATGACAGGACTTCTCACCAGTCGAGAGATGCAGGCACAGGTTCTGGATAATATGGAGCTGGAACGAGAGAGAGGTATCACAATAAAGGCTCAGACAGTGCGTACCGTATATAAGGCGAAGAATGGCGAGGAATATATCTTCAATCTCATCGATACTCCGGGACATGTGGATTTCAATTACGAGGTTTCCCGAAGTCTCGCTGCCTGTGAGGGTGCCATACTAGTTGTGGATGCTGCTCAGGGCATTGAAGCACAAACTTTGGCAAATGTATATCTGGCATTGGATCATAATCTGGAGATTCTACCTGTTATCAATAAAATCGACTTGCCCAGTGCTGACCCACAACGAGTTATTTCGGAAATTGAAGACGTAATCGGTCTGGAGGCTCACGACGCACCATTGATATCAGCAAAGGTCGGAACGAACATTGATCAGGTGTTGGAACAGATCGTAGAGAAGCTACCGGCTCCGAAGGGCGACCCGGAAGCGCCTTTGCAGGCTCTAATCTTCGATTCCATCTATGATCCCTATAAGGGAGTAATCGTCTTCTGTAGAATCAAAGAAGGTAAGGTTAGAAAAGGAACGGAGATACGTATGATGGCAACCGGTGCTACCGCTGAGGTTGTAGAGCTTGGTATCTTTGGCCCGGGACAATTCCTTCCGGCAGAGGAGCTGAGTGCCGGTATGGTAGGGTATCTTACTGCCAGTCTTAAGAATGTGAAGGATACCCGCGTGGGTGATACGGTAACAGATCATAAGCGTCCCTGTGCAAGTGCCTTACCCGGTTACAAAAAGGTGAATCCGATGGTGTTCTGCGGTATGTATCCGGCAGATGGTGCAAAATATGGGGATCTTCGTGATGCTTTAGAAAAGCTTCAGCTAAACGATGCATCTCTTCAATTTGAGCCGGAGACCTCGGTTGCACTAGGCTTTGGTTTCCGCTGTGGTTTCCTTGGTTTGCTGCATCTGGAGATCATTCAGGAGCGATTGGAGAGAGAATATAATCTTGATTTGGTAACGACTGCGCCAAGCGTTGTATATAAGGTGCATAAATCCAACGGGGAGGTATTCGAAATTACGAACCCGACGAATCTTCCGGATCCCTCCGAGATTGATTATCTGGAGGAGCCCATGGTATCCGCGGAGATTATGGTTACCACGGAATTTGTCGGTTCGATCATGAGCCTTTGCCAGGAGCGTCGCGGTATCTACCTTGGAATGGAATATATGGAGACCACTAGGGCATTATTAAAATATGAATTACCCTTAAATGAGATTATCTATGATTTCTTTGATGCTTTGAAATCCCGTTCCAGAGGCTATGCGTCCTTTGATTATGAGCTGAAGGGCTATGTCCAATCCGAACTGGTGAAGCTGGATATCTTAATTAATAAAGAAGAAGTGGATGCATTAACCTTTATCGTTCATGCAGAAAGTGCTTATGAGCGTGGAAGAAGAATGTGTGAAAAGCTTAAGGAGGAGATTCCGAGACAGCTTTTTGAGATTCCGATTCAAGCTGCCATTGGCAGTAAGATCATCGCCAGAGAGACCGTTAAGGCTATGAGAAAGGATGTTCTTGCAAAATGCTACGGTGGTGATATTACACGAAAGAAGAAGCTTCTGGAGAAGCAAAAAGAAGGTAAGAAAAGAATGCGTCAGGTCGGTAATGTAGAAATACCTCAGAAGGCCTTCATGAGTGTACTTAAGTTGGATGAAGATTAGTCAATAATGATAGGACAAGCTGTTTTGATCATCTTACATCATTACTGTAGGAGGTAAAAACAGCTTTTTTATTCCCTATTGTTTATGAAAGGTAGCTATGCTGCCACTTAAATATGATACAGGCTAGGATACATGGACAGACTTCCCAATCACCAATTTTTATGATACGGAAGTTCATTATATAGAAGGAGGTGACAAGCAGTTTGGAAAATATACGAGTAGAGACAGATCGAGAGCTTCAGAATGAGTGGGTTAAGCCGCAGAGAAGGGGACTTGGACTTTACCTACACATCCCATTTTGTGTGCGTAAATGTGATTATTGTGATTTCTTATCTGCTCCCGGTACAGAGGCTACAAAGAAAGAATATGTGGAAGCCTTGCTGATTGAAATTGAAAGCTATCAGGGCAGAACCTCGAATTATGTGGTTGGAACCATTTTTTTTGGAGGAGGGACACCCTCCTGCATCCCCGAGGAGGATATCGAACGAATTATGGCTGCCATTAGGGAGACCTTTAGTCTATCGGAGGATGGGCTGGAAGCTACGATCGAAGTGAATCCAGGAACAGTGACCAGAAAGAAGCTGGAGGTCTATCGACGAGCCGGAATAAACCGTATCAGCTTTGGTCTTCAGTCGACGAAGTTGATGGAGCTTAAGAAGCTTGGGAGGATTCATAGCTATGAGGATTTTTTGGAGAACTATCAGCTTGCCAGAGAGGTGGGTTTTAGCAATATTAATGTTGATCTTATGTCAGCTCTCCCCGGTCAAACCCTCTCATCCTGGGAGGAGACACTTTATTCTGTGGCCAAGCTAAATCCGGAGCATATCTCGGCTTATAGTCTAATCATTGAAGAGGGCACCAAATTCTATGACCGTTATCATTTGGGTGCAGTACTGGAGAAGGAGCTACCGGATGAAGATACGGATCGACTAATCTATCATAGAACGAAGGAAATATTGGAGCAGTTTCAATACCTACGGTATGAGATCTCCAATTATGCAAAAGCAGGCTATGAATGTCGTCATAATAATTCCTATTGGATTGGAACGGATTATTTAGGACTGGGGCTTGGCTCCTCCTCCCTGCTGGACGGCGCCAGATTCACTAATAATAATAACCTAAAGCAATATTTGAAACAGATCAATGAATACAGATTGTATGGTAAGGAAGCAAATAAACGTAATTCTATGGAACATACCGATTGCTTATCGATCAGTATGGATTTACCGGGAATACGCAAGGACTATAAAAGGCTGACCAGAGAAGAACAAATGGAAGAGTTCATGTACTTAGGTCTGCGAAGATGTGAAGGTGTCAGGAAAGAAGATTTTCACCTACGTTTTGGTGAAGAAATGGACATGGTATACGGGAGAGAGCTTGAGGAACTGATTAAAAAGAAGCTGATTGAAATGGAAGGGGATATACTCCGTTTGACCGATTTAGGAATTGATGTAAGTAATCAGGTTTTGTCCGAATTCCTTTTATAGTAGGTACAAATTTAATCGGTGTTCTATTCTAAGGGAAGGTGACATTCTCACCATTTTTTAATAAATAAATTCCAAAATTACCTTGACAAAAGAAATTGATAGTGATATTTTATTTATAGATATTAGCACTCTATCGAGATGAGTGCTAACAACAGTAACAAATCTTTTACGATGGAACGAGGTGGGTCATGCAGCAATTGGATGAAAGAAAATTAAAGATTTTGCAGGCGATCATCCGTAATTATCTAGAATCGGGAGAACCGGTTGGTTCCAGGACCATATCGAAATATACGGATCTTAATTTAAGCTCCGCAACCATACGTAATGAAATGTCAGATCTCGAAGAGATGGGTTATATTGTTCAACCACATACCTCAGCCGGCCGGATACCTTCCGACAAAGGATATCGGTTATATGTGGATATGCTGTTGCAGGATAAGGCTCAGGAAGTTGAGGATATGAAGGAGCTACTGATCCAGAAAGCGGATCGATTAGAGAACCTACTACAACAGGTGGCGAAGCTTCTTGCGGTGAATACACAATATACAACAATGGTATCGACACCGCAATATAAGAAGAAGGTTAAGTTTATTCAGCTGACGGAAGTGGATGAGAATCAGCTTTTGGCTGTAATTGTATTTGAACGAAATATTGTTAAGAATAAAATCATTCAAGTAACAACATCCTTAAATAAGGAAACACTTCTGAAGCTTAATATAATTATCAATACGTTTTTGCAGGGTCTGGATCTGGGTGAAATTAATCTTCCGGTAATCTCACAGATGAAGGAACAGGCAGGCGATTACAGAAATCTTGTTAATGATATTTTGGATGCAATTATGCAAGCGGTTTCCGAGGAAGAGGACATTGAGATATTTACGTCAGGGGCAACCAACATTCTACGATATCCGGAGTTAAGTGATAAGGAAAAGGCCAGTGAAATTCTTTATACCTTGGAAGAGAAGAAGGCTCTTACGGGATTGATTCAGGATAAGATTGAGGATGAGGAAAACCGTGGCATTCAAGTTTATATCGGTGATGAGACACCGGTTGAAGCCATGAAGGAATGCTCGGTGGTAACTGCAACCTATGAAATTGAAGAAGGTGTCTATGGAAAGGTTGGAATAATCGGACCAAAGAGAATGGATTATCAAAAGGTGGTTGGTACCCTACAATCATTGATGGTACAGCTGGATGATATCTTTAAGAAGAAAACGTAACAACATATTTTCTTTCACAGGAAGATATGAGGAAAGGTGGTTATTTACACTTGGAGGATATGGATAAGGCAATAGAAATAATGAAAGCTGCTATGGAGAAGGAGAAGGAAATGAACGAAATGTCAACGGATTCAAAGGATCTGAACATAGAGGATCAGAAGGAGCAGATGACTGAGGACGTAACGCTGGAGGATACAGCCTGCAATACGGAAGAAAATAAGGATGCAGACGTAAACGAAGGCGAGAAGCAAGGTAAGTCCGACAAAGCCGGAAAGAATTTTTTTAAGAATTCCAAGTCAAAGGAATTAGCGGCTAAGGATGAGAAAATCGAAGAGCTTACGGATCGCCTCATGAGATCAATGGCTGAATTCGATAATTATCGCAAACGATCCGAAAAGGAAAAGTCGATGATGTATGATCTGGGGATCAAAAGCTTTATTGAAAAATTACTTCCCATCATCGATAATTTTGAAAGAGGCTTTGGAACCATAAGTGATAAGGAGAAGGAAGGTGCATTTGCACAGGGCAT
>JAEYXC010000241.1 GCA_023428655.1 Bacillota bacterium
CATAGGTATGCTCTAATACCGTAGCCTCCCATTTACCGAAGGTGGACATGAAGAGGCTGGAGCTGCCGCAGGCAACCAACTCAATGCTTGGATCCAGCTCTTTCATAATCTTTGCGGTTTCACAAGCAAGTCTACCATATTCCTCCGCCGTTTTTGATCCGATCTGCCAGGAGCCGTCCATTTCATTACCCAGGCACCATACCTTAATGTTAAATGGATCTTCATAGCCATGGGAACGGCGCAGATCACTGTAATAGGTCCCTTGGGGGAAATTACAATACTCTAAAAGATTCCTGGCCTCCTCGGGTCCTCTAGTCCCCAAATTAACTGCTTGCATAATTTCAGTATTGGCACGTTTTGCCCACTCTTGGAATTCACCAATTCCAACTTCATTGGTCTCGATAACATGCCATGCTAATTCTGCACGTCTTGGGCGGTTCTCCTTCGGACCAATTCCATCCTCCCAATTGTACCCCGAGACAAAGTTACCACCCGGATATCGAACAATCGGTACATTTAATTGATTGACCATATCCAGTACATCCCTACGAAAGCCACAGTCATCCGCAGTGGGATGTCCGGGTTCATAGATACCGTTATATACCGCTCTCCCGAGATGCTCGATAAAGGATCCATAAATCCTTTTATCAATCGTTCCAACCGTAAAATCTTTATTAATTATCAATTTCGCTTTCATATACTTTACCTTCCTTTTCCTTTAATCCCTTTGCACCTTTATATAAAACATCTGAAACAAAGCCATAAATTAACTCACTTATTCAAGACAACCATATGCAACAGCTCGTAATCTAAGATGATGATACAGCTCCTCATTGGGTCTCATATTATGCATATAGACAATAGCAACCTCTTCCTTCGGATCCGCTTCTACCCATATTCCAGAACCACCGGTCCACCCAAAGGCGCCAAGGGATCCATTGTGATTGCCTTCCGCCTGATCCATAAGGGTTCGAAAGCCTAAACCGTAACCATAACCGGCGAGGTAGGTATTGTTAAAATCCTTCAACTGCTCTTCATTCAGATAATTGGTGCGAAGTAAATCAACCGTTTTACGACCTAGCAGACGTTGCCCCTTATAACAGCCACCATTTGCCAGCATTTGCATGAATACGGCATAATCCCGTGCGCTGGCAAGCAGATTCGCTCTTGCGCCAATGGGAGTATATCTCGGATCATAATCAGCATCCGATGATGCGGGCAGCTGTACAAAGCTGGCATCCTCACTTTTCGTATAATTCTTAACAATCTGGCTTTGATTCGCCTCTGTGATATAGGTGTCAGTATCCTTTAAGCCAAGCGGTTCAATAATTCGTTCTCTAAAAACAGTCCGAAGTGGTTTCCCTGTGATTTCCTCAACGATTGCACCTGTTATTTCACTGCCAAAGCCATAGAGCCACCGAGTTCCCGGTTCAAATAAGACCGGAACCTTAGATATAGCCCGCACTTCCTCTCGAAGGGTTGCTCTTTGTTCTCCCGATATCGAAAGAAGTGCCTTACTCATAGCTGCGATAACCGGTTGGCTGGAATTCACATCCGGTACCATACAGTAGGGAAGCCCGCAGCTCATGGTTACTATATCCTTAATCGTGATGGGGTTCTTTAGGGGGATTATCTCTAGCTCGTTATTCGGACGAGTATGATATTTTGTCATCTCTTTCCATTCAGGCAAGAACTCATAAATAGGATCCGAAAACAGAAATTTTCCTTCCTCGTATAGCATGGCGATAATTGCATAAGTAAATAGTTTTGTTGTGGAAGCTTGACGAAACATGGATTTTTCATGAATTCGTTCCTTTGCTTTAAGATCCGCATATCCTGCATAGCCTTCATAGATTATTTCATCCCTCTTCATTATGGTGCAGGCACAACCCGGTACGGTATGTTCTGCAAATTGCCATAGCAGATGATCTAATTTTTGAAATCCGGACATAATTCCCCTCCCTTATAATTATTGATTATTCGAAGCCGGATGTATCAGGCCGGCTCTCCTTTTATCATATATCTGATAGGCGATAAATAAGGCGATACCACCCACCATAAAAATTGCTGTTAGATCAAACATCATCCCATAATCGAATATCTCTGAAATCTGTCCGCCAAGGATAGGTCCAAGCCCCTGTCCGATATCTGCCCCAATATAGTAGGTACTGGTTGCAACACCAATCTTCGCAGCATCGACCTTCTTAATACAGGCTGACTGCAAGGATAGCTGCCCGGTCCCCTGCCCAAGGGCAACCAATACGGAGGCAAGAAGTATCATCGATAACCCCGTTGACCTCCCTATTATCAGCATGGATACCCCGGTAAGTAATAAGGATATTATTACGATTGGTGAGAGACTGGATTTATCAATGATTCTACCAACTGTAAATCTCAGTATAAAAAGTACAATTGCATTCACCGAAAAGAACAGAGCAATATTGGCTATTCCTCTTTCCTCTCCCAAAAGCACCAAAAAAGAACCGGTAATCCCATTGACTAAAGAAAACAAACCCGAAACCAGAGCATAAACAATGCAATCCTTCACGATCAGCTGTTCTAAGCGTACTGTCATCTTCCTCTTTTTGATATTGTTGTTCTCAATCCTTTTGTCCTTGCCCACAAAAAGTATAATAACAGCCAATATGGTTAAGACCGATATCAGAAGGAACAGGTTCTGATATCCAAATCGATCTTTCACGACAATTCCTATGTACGGCCCGCAAATCCGTGATATAATCTGGCCCAGTCCAAAATAACCAAGTCCTTCTCCCAGTCGCTCCTTTGGTATATGCTCACTTACCAATGCCATGGCAGCGGTACTGCTAACTCCAAAGGACATGCCATGAAGAACTCGAAAGAATAGCATAACAGGAATATTTTGTGCAAAAGCGTATCCGAAAAAGGATATGCAGATCATTATGGTTGATAAAATACACATATTCCTTTTATCCAAAATATCGAGTGCCACACCACTGAAGGGGCGAATGATCAGAGCGGATATGGAGAATATTCCTGCCAGTGTTCCCGCTAACGTTAACCCAGCTCCTAAAGAAACCGCATAGGAGGAAACGATGGTAGCAATCATACTAAAGCCAAAGGCAGTGATTAGATTAACCAAGGTCAACAGTAGGTAGGTTCGATTAAAAAGCTTAGTAGATGAATTCATGATACCTCTCTTTGTCGTTGATATGATTGGAATGCTAGCGATGGTTCTCCATTTTACCTAGCATTCCTTTTCTAATGCCCAAGCAATGAATTTATTCACCGCTTTATCCCATACCTTCCACTCATGGGCACCAGGCATTTCCTCATAGTGCACATCAATGCCATTGCTCCTCATATATTCAATATATCGTTTTCCATGTTCATAACTAAAATCCTCAGTTCCGATTGCCGCATACATTCTCGGTAAATCCAGCTTCTCTTGTACCGCGTTATGAACCATGTATCTTGTATCATTTTTTGTTCCCAGCATATTCTCAAAGGAACCCCATACCAGGGCACATATCCCTTTTTCTCCTTGCTTTTCTTCCTTCGAAATAGGTCCCAAATCCTCATTAAATAACTCATCCAGGAAGGAAAAGCCGGAGAAATTACCTGCCGCCGAAAAGTACTCCGGCTGATCAAAGGCCCATTTGTACGCACCATAGCCTCCCATGGATAAGCCCGCTACAAAACGATCCTCTCTCCGGTTGGAAATTGGCAAAAAGCAATTCAACACCATGGGCAGCTCTTCCGTTAAATAGGTATAATACTGATACCCATGAACCATATCCGCATAGAAACTTTGTCCACCCACTTCCGGCATTACGACTGCTATGTTATGCTCCTCTGCATAGCGTTCAATGCTGGTATATCGGATCCAATCCTGAGCATTTCCCGCGCCACCGTGAAGAAGGTAAAGGACCTTATAGGGTTTCCTTTCTTTGCTGCTGTCATGGGGTAGGATAATCGATACATTGGTATGAAAGCCCAAGCTCTGAGGTAAAAAACTAAAATGCATTAATCCCATATTAATGATCCTCCTTCGCAGACAAGCCCATCCAATTTATGATTCTAAGCAGCCAACAATCCCAGAATTCCCAGGTATGACCACCCGGCCCCGTTTCATAGGTCAAGGGCAGCCCAATTTCATCGGCATACTTTTTGAACTGTACCGTTCCCTCGTAATAGGGATCCTCCGTTCCACAGCAGCTGAATAACCTAGGGATACGTTTACCCGAGGCTGCCAAATCCTTAGCTAGCTTCTTCAGATCATTCATACTTCCCCGGTAATCCTCGGCGGTTCCAAAGGCCTCCAGCGCCGGTCCAACGGCTCTTCCGTGAAAGAAGCCCATCTCCTCCACGTCACCTACTCCTGACATTCCGGCAGCTGCATGAAAGAATTCAGGACAATTAAGTACCAACTTCATCGTTCCATGGGAGCCCATAGAATTCCCGACAACATACCGATCCTCCGTTTGGTCGGAAAGAGGGAAAACCGCTTGCATCATTTGGGGCAGCTCCTTCGATAAATAGTCGAAGTAGTTCGGTCCGTACTTCATATTACAATAGAAGCTGTTCTTCACCTCCGGCATCACCACTGCAAAGCCATTATCGTTCGCATATCGTTCGATGCCCGTATTGCGATAGTAGGTCGTGCATGCATCGGAGCCCCCATGTAATACATAGAGTGTTTTATACTTCTTACCTACTTTATAAAACTCCTCGATTGGCTCCTTTGTACTCCATCGACTATAGGTAGGCAAAACAACCGCGACATTTACTTGCTCCCTTAACACCTGGGAGAAAAAGGTATAGTTGATCAAACCCATTTTGTACTCTCCTTTATACCATCCTATTCTGGTTCCTTCCATCTCTAAGGTCCGACATAACATCGGATATCCCTCCACATAGGAGCTTTTTAACCCTAGTTGTAGGTGTTTCGCTCTTATTCCTTCTGTCTTTTCTGTTTTCTAGGATCAATGTGATAGGTCTTTCCTATCATCAATTCCTGAAAGGGTCCCGGAACACGGTGGTCTCCGACAACCACAGCTCCAAAAAAGTCAGAGGAAGCTAAGTTGTCAACAAGAACCGATTTAACCTTGGTAGGATCATAAATAAAATTACGTCGTTTCTCCTGATTCGCAAAGAAGAAGGGAGCCTCCTCAGATAGCTTAACCTGAAGAGTAAAATTCTCGGTATCCACATCAAAGTCAAACCAGCCTTCCTGCCCTGTAATATCAAAGCCATAGAATTCCTTCCAGGACGGTAAATCCAGACATACCTGTGGAGCAGGATACATAATTCTTAAATAACCTCCGGTCTGTTTTACATAAAGATTACCCTCGGCTTCATTATTCTGAGTAGGCATGGTAATGGCAGCTTCCTTACACTGATAAAATATATTGTTGAACAGCTTTGCATTCCTTGAGGTTCCACCTCTCTCCATTCCCGACATACGGAAGGAAACAGGCTTAGCAAAATATCCAGCACCTCTGCATTTACCAATCAGATTATTGGCGATATAAAGCCGATCCGTACCTTCGCCGTATATCGCATATCCATTAATTGCATCGCTCTCTACCATCTTATACCATCCGGAGGAGCCCTTCTCATTCGGCACCTTATTCGGGTCGAAGCGTCCCTCAACATTCCAGAAGATATTATTATCGATCAGATTGGTGTCATCCTTGGTGCATTCAATAAAGATTGCTTCCCGTTGCTCAATACCATCCAAGAATAGATTTTGCGTAATTCGATTATTCTCATTGCCACAATCCAGCCAAAGATGATCAGCCCTGATGGTCTTCGTAAATATATTCCTTCGTATCATACTATCGATACTATTATGGGTCTTGATGGCCCCAGCCTCCCAGGATAGCTCCATTCGTTGCCATCCGATGCCTTGAATCAGATTATCCTCAATCAAAAAATGTGTTGCAAAAAGTCCTGCGATACCGCATACTCCAGCATCATAGATCTCACAGCCTCGAATGATGCTATATCCTATTTCCTGTCCCTTTATTATTTCATGATGCCAGCACTCATTCCCGATGTCGATGCCAACTGCATTTGACCAATCAATCTTACAGTCCTCAATAATCCAATGATGACCTCGATAGCATGAGATAGCTCCTCTTTGAGGAACAGGTGCTCCGGTTGCTGCATGTGCACAGGTCAGTCCCTTCACTTTAATATAGGAAAGGAAGGGTATCTCCGGTGCAAAGCATTGTTCCCTACAGGTAATCTCAATCTTATGATTAGCAGGATCAGCATCACCTTCTAAGCGAAAATGAATTGTTTGACCATTTGCCTCCACCCAAAAGGAGCCTTCACGTAATGACATTTGATTATATAATGCTACCTGATGAAGAGGTTTTCCGTCACAAAAAACCATTCCTCTCCGATTCAAATAGGTCGTCATATCCGTTTTATCGTATTCTATAAACAATCTATCATGTAAAATATTTACCGCACAAAATGGGTTATACCCCCTAAATTGATCCGGATTTATATTAATTTGCCATATTTGTACTGAAGCCTCATTTTCAACCTTCACTATTCTTGAGCTTTTTCTCCAGCCGGTGCTGGTTTCAAACTGTTCTACGATTTCAGAAGCCTTAATAATTACTTCTCCATCACCAAATGCTTCGTAGCATATCATTTTGTCCGGACCGTCACCACCTCGTGCAGGCCGAACACATTCTCGATATTCACCACCATGGATCAATATATGAGTTCCAGGGGTAGCAATTGCAGCAGCTGCATTAATTGTCAATAAGGGATGGTCCGCCGATCCGTCATTATCATCCGAAGCCTCAGGATGATTTGCCGATACATGTATTTCTTGCAGATAATTTGTTTCCATTTCCCAGCTAATAAATTTTTTACCGTTCGGTAAACAATCAATTGAATCTCTCATATACTTCTCCTACTCTGCTAAGCCATAAAGTACAAAGCCTGTGTCATAAAAAGTACTCATGTTCCTTCATCAAGTATATTCAAAATACTCACCTCAACAAACTCTTATGAGGTATATATTATAAAATGGGGTGCTGCATGCAACACCCCATTAGTCATAAGGTCAAAGGTACCTTAATAATTAATTTGCAGCCAAAGCCTTTGCTCTCTCATCTACAAGTACCTGTAGCTTATTCGTATCAAATTCAACTAATGTAGACCAGCCAAAGCCTTCCAGATCTTCCTTAAGCTTATTCCAGGTAGCATCAAAATCAGCCTGATCCTTAGCAAAAACCATCTTCCAGGAAGCATCCTTTACTAACTGACCGCAGTTGCTTCTGATTAATGCGATGTCGGTAGAATCCGGTTCAAGACTTACATTAACGAAGGGTACAACAGTCATTTTGTTGTTCTTAATCAGATAATCAACCGGATCTTCTGCGGCGAATCTCTCAGACCATTCATTGGTTGTCTTGGTCTTAGCTTTCTCAATTTCTGCAGGCCACTGTCTTGCTGCATAGGTTGCATTCGTAATCGGATTAAATGCTGTTCCAGCTACCATCCACTGATTCACTTGAAGCATACCATCTGCATATAAACCGCCGCCGAACTCCTCGGGAACCGGTGAATTATCCATCAGAGCAGTCTCTCCTGCTGCAGTACGAACATAGCCATTGCCATCGGGAGCATCTTCATAGGTATAGCCCTTGATACCGCCGTGAATTGTCTCTAAGCCTTCCGGACTGGACATCCAATCTAAGAGCATCATAACTCTTTCCTGCTTAGCAGGATCATTGGTTCCAACTGCAAACGCTCTACCGCTACCGAAGAAGGGATCGGAGGGCTGATAGATGTTCATATCATTAAGGGGTACCATCATATAGTTCTCACCGTTGTTACCACGATCGGTGGTATTCCAGAAGCCTTGCTGCCAGTCATTCCAGATTAAGAAGGCACGCTTGGAATTGAATTTATTGTTAACAGAATCCCAGTTCTGTGTTCCGGAGTCAGGATCTACTACTCCAGCCTGATTCGCTTCAAAATAGAACTGTAAAATCTTGCGATAAGCACCGTTATCATCGGTTAAGGGAATTCTATTACCTGCTGTATCTAATAATACCGAGCCGTTTACTTCTTGGCCATACCACTTTGTAAGCTGGTTAACGTTCTCAATGGAGGTACCATCCCAATCAGGCCATAAGGTAATTCCATAGCTGGGATCACCATTTGCATTGGTCGGGTGCAGATCCTGGATCGCACGAAGGGTCTTAACCAGATCGGAAAGGTTATTCATTTCCGGTGCGCCTACCTCAGCATAGTAATCCCAAGGGATTGTCGGTGCTACGCCGGGAATGGTAGGTGTAAATGTTGTAGGGCTGGTATTTGTCATCTCGGTAGGCCATGCATAATAAACGCCTTCTCCTACGCCATCTAAGGAAGAGTTAAATACATCAAGCTGTGTCTTAAACTCCTCGAAGGAAGTCAATTTCTTCATTCCTTCCGTAACATCAAAGATTAATCCGGACTTGATACAAGCCTGAATATCCGCATTGTCAAGAATAACCAGATCTCCTAAGAAGCCGGCTGCGGAACGTGCCGCAAAGATATCTCCACCAGCTACCTGCGGTGCAATGATATTCAGTGTAATATTAAACTTATCTTTCAATATCTTAGCTGTCCAACCAGGTTGCTCTCCCTGGAAGTTAGCTGGCTGTGAATAAACCTCAAGTACCATGGGCTCCAGGTCGGATGGTCCGGCTGTAGCGCTATCGTCTGTGCTGTCCTTGTTTTCCTCAACCGTAGTATCCGGTGTTTTGGTTACATTGTCATTTGCTTTATCATCGGTCTTCTTTGCACAACCAGCTGCAATTGTTGCCATAACAAGCAAAATAACAAGCATTAAACTAATTTGCCTTTTTAATCTCATAATCTTCCTCCTCTTTTATTTGGTTAAATTATATTCTGACCCTTTATAAAATCATAAAGGTTATCATTCAAATCATTATAAATCTACGGAAAGCTTGTATAGCCTTTGATGCTCCTTATCCCTTTACCGCTCCGATCATAATTCCTTTTACAAAGAATCTCTGGAAGAAAGGATAAATCATCATGATCGGGAGAGCTACAATAATAGTAACCGTCATTCTGATAGAGGTTTGCGTCTGTGTATTCGCCATAAGAGCTTCCGCACTGCCTGCTGTCGCATTAATAATTGCAGACAGGGATTGTGAGGATTGTAAATATCGATACAGAATAAACTGTAAGGTATAATACTTTTCCTGTGTCATAAGGAGCAGAGTATCCTGGAAGGAATTCCAATGCTGAACCGCAGTAAAGATTGCAATGGTTGCCAGTATCGGTTTACAGATCGGTAACATAATCCGGAAGAATATCTGCAACACGCCTGCGCCGTCACAATCAGCCGCTTCCTGGATCTCCTTTGGTGTCGATTCTATGTAGGTCTTCGTTAGAATAATATAAAACGGAGATACCAGCGTCGGTAAAATATATCCCAGAAAATTATTCGTAAGTCCCAAGTTCATCATCGTTAAATACCAAGGAATGATACCTGCATTAAAATACATAGTAATAACCACGAAACGATACCATAATTTACGACGATAAAGGGTCTCCCTGGTAAACATATATCCTAAAAATACAGCGATAAGTACCGTTAAGGCTGTTCCAATAAATGTTCTGGATACGGAAATGAATGCAGCCTGCCCTAAGCCGGGGATACGAAATGCATCAATATAGTTTTGCAGATGCACTCCCTTGGGGATCCATACAACCCCACCCTTTTCACTGATCTTATTGTTACTGATTGTGTTAATAAAAATATAGTAAAAAGGATATACACAAACAAAAGCAAACAGTGAAAAAAATGTATAATTCATTATGTCCAGCAATCGATCGCTGAAGGATCTATGCTTTATCTTATTGCGTTTATCGGATTTTATTTGATTTTCCTTTCTCATAGCATACACTCCTTTATATAATACTTTCCTTACGCACTATTTTAGAGAAGGTGTTGGCACCAAACAGTAGCGCTACGCTTACGATACTCTTCAACATACTAAGTGCGGTTGACACGGAGTAGACAGGCGGTTTGCTGGTAGATAGATTATATACATACAAATCCAGCACCTGTATATGTTCTCTGTTCCATGAGTTTTGGAATACAAAATACTGTTCCATACCGTTATTCAGAATATTTGAAATATTAAGTAACAATAGTACAAAGAAGGTAGGCAGCAAGCTGGGAATTGTAATATTACGTATAATCTTTAAACGACTTGCACCATCCACTCTGGCAGCCTCGTACAATTCCGCATCAATACCGGAAATCGCTGCAATGTACATGATGGCAGCCCAGCCAAGGTTCTTCCAGGTGAGCCATAACCACATCTTAAACCAAATATGTTCGTTTGATTTCAGGAAATCAATCGGTCTGTCGATAATCCCCAGATCCATACCAACGGAATTAAACATACCGTTGTTGCTCATCAAAAGGAATGCTACAGAATATACCAATACCCAGCTGATAAAGTTAGGTAAAGTAGTTACTGTCTGCACAAACTTTCGAAAGGGTACATTTTTGATCTCATTGAGAAAGATCGCAAAAAACATCGGGAGCCATGAAAACGCTAAGGCAATACCACTCATTGCAAAGGTGTTACGAAGCACTTCCAGTGTCTGATTAACAAAGGATTTGTTTTGGAAGAGTACCTTAAACCATTTAAACCCAACAAAGGAGTCCCAAGAAAACGGCAATGGTGGTTGATAATCAAAGAACGAATATATCCACCCATATAGAGGATAATAGGAAAATACCAATACCAAAAGCAAAAACGGCATGATATATAAGAGCTCTATATACCCCCTCCTCTTTTTCTTACTACGAATGTTATTCATTAAAAAATGCCTCCCTTTTATTACTCGTTATGTAAATCGTTTTACTAGTAACATTATACCCAAATCCACTTATTGTGTCAATAGTATTTTGTGTAAAATGATTAGCATGCTATCGTATATTCCTCATTTTCATAGCCATAAATCCTAGTAATATCATCGATTTGACAATAATATGTTATTTATATGGTATTTATTTGTAAATCGATTTTTATTAACGCAATCTGCTTATTTCGTCTTAAAGAGGTCTATTGCGATCTCAAGGTTCGTAACCTCCTGCCCGAGTACCTTCGCCGCATCATTCAACATGGTTACTACCTCCAGCTGTTGTATTGCAGTAGCATCCACTTCCTCCGAGGCTGCTGTCGTTTCCTCTGCAACGGCCGAGATGCTTTCGATCGAATTGAGGGTTTCTACTTTTGAACGATTGATCTCCCCGATGCTATCCGTAATCCGCTCCATCCTTTCTGCCAAATCATCGACATGAACATTGATGTTGTGAAACAGCTGGACCACATTACTAAGACGCGTTTCAGTAGATTTGGAAATAGCTTCTGCCTGCTTAACCGTACTCACCGTTGCTTGGGTCTTTGCAATGATATTCTTAATAAGCTGCTCAATCTCTCGCGCTGCGTTGACGGATTTATTCGACAGCTCCCGTATCTCATCCGCAACTACCGAGAAGCCTCTTCCCGCTTCACCGGCCCTAGCCGCTTCAATGGAAGCATTTAAGGATAACAAATTCGTCTGCCCGGCAATGCCGTTTATAACCGCGACAATATCCGTAATTACCCTCGATTCCTTTTCCAGCTCCTCTATATCTTTGATGGTACAATTCGTAACGCGAACATTTTCATCCGTTACATCCGAGAGCTGATCAATCTCATTGATGCCATCCTTAACTACATTCTTTGTGGTCTCCGCGATTTTTTCGATGGCTAGCGCATTGTCATGAACCATATTAATCTGATTAGCTAGTTCATCTGTAATCCGCAGGCACTGCTCCGTACCCTCTGCCTGTTGAACATTCCCTTGTTGAATCTCTGATATTGCAATGGAAATATTCTTAGAGGATGCCAACAAAAGCTCCGAGTTTTCCGAAACATTTCGGGCGGAGGCAGCCACCGTCTGACCCACCATGGATGCCTTATTAATGATCTCATTCAGACTGCCGATCATGTGGTTAATGCTCTTTGATAATATTCCGAATTCATCCCTTCGGATATGCTTTACCGAAGCTGTTAAATCTCCCTCCGTTGCTTTGGATAAGGTATAAATCATATCCTTTATCGCTTTTCCAAACCCATATGCAACAAAGACTCCTATCATTACCGCAAAGACAGCGGCAATCAGCACCAGGAG
>JAEYXC010000032.1 GCA_023428655.1 Bacillota bacterium
TCCGCCGAACTTATGCTAAAGCAAGTCGGAGGGAGTGTTCCTGCCGATAAGATCGATATTCTTTATCGTGACGAGAATGATTATGAAAATACAATAAACAGTCATATCAATCAAGTATTCCAATTGAAGCTTTCCAGAGCTTATAAGGAGTATTTGATAAGACAAGTAATTTTGATGTGTAACGGATATAAGAGAATGGATATTATAAAGGCCTATAAAAGGGCCAGAAATGGAGACTAAAATATGAAGGCTTTATTTTGGTCGCCGGTACATGGGCAGGCAGGCACCACAAGTAATATGCTTGCAATTGCTCTTATTGTAGGACTTTACTATCGTAAGACCGGGCTGATTACTCAAACCCATTTTAATTTTAATAACCTTGAGGCACCGCTGCTGGAAGCCAATGCGGGCAATAAACATTACCGAAAGTTCTTCCGTGAAATCGGTATCGATGCATTGGCACGTAATTTCAAGTTGGAAAAGCTGACAAAGGAATGGCTTGATTACTGCTGCATTGAAATCGCCAATACCAATATGACACTTTTACCCGGTACTACGCAGACAATTCGAGAGTCCTTTGATTATGAGATGGATATTCTAATGCTTCCAATCCTGAAAGCCATTGAAGGATATACCAACCATATTTTCATTGATATAAGCTCGGGTGATAACCCATTATCCATGAAGCTTATGAAGGAGGCTGACATAGTTGTTGTAAATTTGAGTCAGAATATGAGTATTATTGATCATTTTTTCGAGAACTATAAGGAAGCCTTGCCAGCGAAGATATTCTATCTCATTGGTAATTATGATGATCGATCGAAATATAATCTCGCGAATATTCGCCGAAGATATAGCAGTTACATGAACAATAAAAATTCAGGAGTAATACCGTATAATACCGGTTATCGAGATGCACAAATAGATGGTAGAGCGGCCGATTTTATTCGGATTAATCTGTTGTGTAGAAGGATGGATCCGAATTATTATTTTATTAAAAAGTCAATCAATGCTTCTGAAAAGCTGCTGAAGCTGGCAGGTGTAATCGTGGAAAAGGAGTAGGTCTATGGCATTTGGTGAGCTGAATTATATACTGATCACATTCATCCTTGTGATAATCCTTATTGTGATATATTTCATTTTTAAGAAAGAACTCGAACCGGAGAAGGATATCGAAACAGATCAATATTCAATGGTTTATTTAAAAAATGGTGTGATCGCTAAAATCAGTGAGATTGCGGGAGAGAATATCTATGAGCTAAGACTGAATAAGAAGGAGACATGAAAAAGAGAGCATCAAAAGGGGCGTTTAAATCAGGCTACCCGTAACTGTGCACAGGGGAATGTTGGTGAGAGGGAATATATGAAGGATATGATTAAAAAAATCCTTCTGGATGATTTTGATATCAATGAGAGAACAATAGATAATGTAATTCCGTTTATCAATCCGCATTGTCTTACAGCACAGGATAAATTTGAGATTCTATATACCGTGAATAATCGGGAGAAAAGCAATACGGCCTTCCAAAGATTATCCTCTGAGTGTGATTTTGACAAGGAGAAGAGTAATGAATATGGTGCATATTATGAGATTACACCCGATGATATTCATGCTGCGTTTCTAAAAATATCACATCCGTTACGCTTTGTTGATAAGCTGGAAATTGTTGCACAACGTATCTATCAAGAAGAATACGGCAATTCTGTCGCGGATATTCTTCGGTATGATAAGAACATTGATGGAATTTCCGGAGGTGTATCCGGTGCATCTTCAGAGCAATATAACTTTATGGAAGAGGCTATGGAAACAGGTGCTACAAATAAGGTTATGACCTTTCATAGTCTTTGGATCTTCTATAGGGGCAAAGCAATTCATCTTTCCTTTTTAAGCTTTAAAAATGATAAGGACCTGATCCGCGTTTGCAAAAACTTATATCGTTTCGGCTCCGTTGGACATCTTACATCAAAAATAGGCTACAAGCTTTCTTATCAGGCGGATGGTTGTCGTGTTGTTGTGATACGGCCGAAGCTTGCTACTCATTGGGCTTTCTTTCTAAGAAAGTTTGATAGTGCGAAACATCTTTCTATGGAGGAGCTACTAGTTGATGAAGGGAAGGAACACGTGATAACACTATCAAAATGGGCGGCAAGAGGGTGCTTAAATATGGTGATATCCGGGGATCAGAATTCGGGTAAAACAACTTTTTTTAAGGCATTAGCAATATACTTTGATCGAAGAAATCCAATTCGAACCATGGAGCAGGAATTTGAAATCTGGCTTAATAGTGCATATACCAGTATGAATGCGGTGTGCCTTAGAGCATCCGATGAGGTGTCTCTTTTTGATACGATTGCAATTGCAAAGAAGATGGACGCAGCAACCATGATGTTGGGAGAAATCGGTAATTTCGAATATGCAGGTGGGTATTTATCTTTATGTCAAGCAGGAACAAGATCAACAATTGCAACGATCCATACTACCACAACCGATGATCTGATTGATTACATGAAAAACGGTGGCATGTATACGAAGCTATTTCGCAACGAAATTGCAGCAGAAGAGCAGATTGCGAAGTCCCTTCATTTAGACATTCATTGGACAAAGACACCGGAGGGAAAACGATATATCAGCTATATTAACGAAATTGTTCCCTTATCCGTGGACATTTATGATGATGACGAGGCTGCACTGACGAAGATAGCAAATTCCTTACGTCTGATGTCCAGAAAGAGAGCATATGAGATACGACCGCTGATACTCTATGAGAATGGTCGTTATAAACTAATCGATATTTATAGTAACAATGCATTGGAACGAATTGTCAGAAACCTTTGTGAAGGTGATTGCATCGATTTTAAGAAGGATATTGAACTTCTTCGCTCTTATCTTGGTGCTGAGGAAGGGGAAAGATTATGTCAACAAAATTAATTCTGCTTCTCCTCGTAGCTTATGTCATGATTGTAGCTTTATTTGGATTATTTGTCGTTTACTCAGATCGAAAGAAAAAAAGGCATAGGCAAACTACATGTAATAGAATACAACGAACAAGCTCGACGGAGATCATC
>JAEYXC010000321.1 GCA_023428655.1 Bacillota bacterium
AGCCTCATTTAAAGACATCATGAATTGCAAATTTTAGTAAAGGAGGTGTTTGATTATGGCAGTGCTGCATATGCAGCGTATTTTAATTTGTGGACTGCGTAAAGATAGAAAAGCGATTCTGGAATTATTGCAGCGTGAAGGCGTAATAGAAGTAAATGATATGCTAACGGAGGACAGCATTTTTCATAAGTCCGACCGTACGGTAATGAAAAACAGTCTGGCAAAAACGGTTGCGTCAGCGAAGGAAGCAATTAAGATATTGGAAGATTATTGTGATGATAAGCCTTCTATGTTATCTATGCTTAGCGGATTGAAGGAGGCATCCATTGAAGAATATGATTCTTTTCGGGATAAATATCAGTCAACGGTAAAAGTCGTCAATCGAATTCTGGATCTATCAAAAGAAATCGCCGAAAATAAGGCGGAAATAATAAAGCTGGAGACGCAAATTGAGATATTAACTCCATGGGTTTTATTAGACATTCCAATGAATTTTGAGGGAACGAGATATACAAAGAGCTTTATAGGTACCCTACCAAAATTATGGACACAAGAAGAGGTTTATGAAAAGTTGGCGGAATGTTCACCGTTAAATATTGATATTATAAGCTCTTCCAAGGATCAAACCTGTATTTTTGTTCTATGTCAAAAGAATGTTGCCGATAGGGTATTTGAGGTACTGAGGAGTATAGAATTTGCTTCTCCCGGTCTTGCATCCGATCTAATCCCTTCCAAGCAGCTTGAGAAGCTTGAAGCTGAGATTGTAGCTGCGAAATCAACCATTGATAAGGCAATCGATGAAATTAAATCCTACCATGAATATAAAGAGGAGCTTCGCTTTCTTCAAGATTATGATTCCATGCGTGAGGAGAAGTATGAGGTTCTGGGCAGATTATTACAATCCAAAAATGCCTTTGTAATTACCGGTTATATCCCGGAGAAAGAAGTTAAGTCCCTCTCTGATCAATTGAACCGTAGCTTTGAGGTTTCCATTGAGGTAGAGGAACCGGATGTCGAGGAAGAAATCCCTGTATTATTGCAGAACAATGCATTTTCCAGACCCTTGGAGGGTATTGTAGCATCTTACAGTCCTCCCAATAAAGGAGAAATTGATCCGACTACAATCATGTCTCTGTTCTACTATGTTCTTTTTGGCCTTATGTTATCCGATGCTGGCTATGGTTTTCTTATTGCCGCACTTTGTGCCATCGGATTGATTAAATATGGCAAGAATATGGAAGATTCTATGAAGAATACACTTCGCATGTACTTGTTCTGCGGTATTTCAACCGTATTCTGGGGCATTATGTTCGGAAGCTATTTTGGTGATGTTGTTGATGTGGTATCCGAGAATTATTTTGGTCACAAGGTTACCATTCCGGCACTATGGTTTCTTCCGATGAATGAGCCGATGAGAATGCTTACCTTTGCCATGGCTTTTGGTATCGTTCATCTCTTCACCGGTTTGGCAATAAAGCTTTACCAGTTAATGAAAGCGAAGGATTACAAGGCTGTCATATATGACGTTGTTTTCTGGCTCGTCTTGCTCATAAGCTGTATCTTTTTACTATTGTCGATGCCGATGATTACGAACCTACTTGGTGTAAGTATCATACTTCCTCCGGTTATCGTAAGTACATCGACTATTCTGGCAATAGCCTCCTCCGTAGGTATTATATTAACAAATGGAAGAGAATCCAGAAATCCTTTTAAGAGATTTTTAAAGGGTCTGTATGCGTTTTACGGTATATCCTCGTATTTGAGTGATGTATTATCCTACTCACGACTACTTGCCCTTGGTCTTGCTACCGGTGTTATCGGTATGGTTATCAATAAAATGGCAGCAATGGCCGGTAAGGGTGTTGCGGGGCCGATCATATTCACCATAATATTTATATTTGGACATACTCTTAATCTAGCAATCAATGCCCTTGGAGCTTATGTTCATACAAATCGTTTGCAATATGTTGAGTTCTTTGGAAAATTTTATGAGGGTGGCGGACGTACCTTCAACCCTTTTAAGATGAAAACTAAATATTACAAGATTAAGGAGAAAATGAAAGATGAAAATGGATATGAATAGTTTAGGTATTGTATTTGCAGTATTGGGAGCAGTTTTAGCAGCTCTTTTAGCAGGTATGGGTTCCGCAAAAGCGGTAGGAATGGCTGGTCAGGCAGCAGCTGGTGTTGTAACAGAGGATCCAAGTAAATTCGGTAAAGTACTTATTCTTCAGCTTCTTCCCGGAACACAGGGTATCTACGGATTACTGATTGCTTTCGTAACGCTTTCTCAAATTGGTATTTTAGGTGGTAGCAGTGACATTGAGTTATGGAAGGGATTGTTATATTTTGCTGCATGTCTTCCTATGGGCTTTGTTGGCTACTATTCAGCGATAGCACAGGCAAAGGCATCTGTAAGCAGTATCGGTATTGTTGCAAAGAAGCCGGAGCAATTCGGTAAGGCTATGATTTTCCCTGCAATGGTTGAGACCTATGCGATTTTAGCATTACTAATTTCAATTTTAGCAATCTTTGGAGTAGCCGGTTTATAATAAGAACAGTTAGGAGAGTTAACTATGACTGGATTAGAAAAGATACTGAAGGTGATCGAAGACGATGCCAATGCTCATGTGGCCGAAATTATCAAACAGGCGCAAAATGATGCAGCTGAGATAATGAATGCTGCAAAGCAGGAAGCAGATAAAAAATGCTCTGAGATTACCGCAAAAACCGATGCGGACGTAAAAGCAATATTAGAACGCGCGGAATCTGCAGCAGTATTACAGGAGAAGAAGAAAATTCTGAATGCAAAGCAGCAGATTATCAGTAATGTTATTACCAA
>JAEYXC010000433.1 GCA_023428655.1 Bacillota bacterium
TTTATGGGCAGAATGCTCTTCGCCGGCGAGGAAGGCTCCAAGAAGGTGAATGTATTATCCGGTGGTGAACGCGTTCGTGTTCTTTTATCCAAGATGATGATTGCAGGAGCCAACGTTCTTATTCTGGATGAGCCTACCAACCACCTTGACATGGAATCTATTACTGCATTAAATAATGGATTAATTAAGTTCCCGGGTGTTGCTTTATTCACCTCCCCCGATCATCAATTTATCCAGACGACCGCCAACCGTATTATGGAAATATATAACGGTCACTTAATCGATAAGATTACAACCTATGATGAATACCTAGACAGTGATGAACAGGCAAGAAAGAGACAGATCAGTCAGTTCGTTGCAGAGGAAGAAGATATCGAGGAATAATGGCAGCGACAGGGCTATTGCAATAGGAAGCATATTAAAAAGGACAACATGCATCCCTCACACACAGGTTGACGGACATCTTATTGCTTTGTATGCCAATATCAAACTTTTACATTGGACCTTTATAGGAACAAAGAGGATACTGCATCGTTACAGATGGATCTGTGACGATGCAGTATTTTTTTACGCAACATAAACAAGCGAAGCAGAATACAATGAATATGAGAATATATGATAGGAGAAATTACTGTGCCATTCAAAAACAATATATGCGTAGAGCTGTCCCGCCCGGAATATGTCCAAATCCTCAAGGATGACAGCCTCACTTATGGCGGAAACCAGATGTGGTTTTCTGATCATAATCGGTATAGTAAGGATTATATTCTTCATAATTATGGTTGCGGAACAATTGCAACCGCCGACCTTTTTCTGTATCTGGCACTGCAGAAGAAAGCTTATATTACTGCAGTAACTGATTTTATAAAGAGTGAAGACAAGATATATTTTGATGATTACACCTCATACCTTCGAAAAATCAATGATCGATATACAAAAACGCGCCGCTATCTAGCGGTGCTTGGTCCTAAGGTTGCCTCTGCTATTAATTCCTATTCGGACAATTACGGACTCGGTCTTAAGGCAACCTGGAAATGGTCTTTGAATTATTATGATATGTATGATTTGATTGAAGATATGCTGTGGAAGGACCTTCCAGTCATTCTGACCATCGGTCCCAATACCCCGAACTTACGTGGTAAGAAGGGCATTCCCTTCTATGAGCGAAAGGAAATTGATTATCTGGAGCCTACTGAAGCTATGGAAGAGCCTTCGGAGGAACCCTCGAAGCCTTACTATTATCATGCAGTAAAGCAAAACATCAACAGCCATTATGTCATGGTCACCGCGCTGATTAAGGATGAGGTCACCGGTCGGATTATGCTTCGCATCTCCTCTTGGGGAAAACAATATTATATTAACTATGAAGAATACCGGGATTACGTGGACAACATCGGTGGAACCTTCACCTCAAGTATGGTATTTATTAAAGAGGATTACTAGCTAATAACAGTATCCCGGCAGAACAAAAGCTTACCTACGAAGGACGCGGTTATAACACCGACATACGAATCCGAGGACCCTTGGCTCTTGCTTTTACATTTGCCAATGATCCTCGGTTTCCAAAATTTTCTTTACTTCCTCACCAAAACTACTCCTTATCTTCTGGTGAACAGCTCCCTTGTCTTTAAACCATTGGCCTTTCCGGTTTGCCTCCATCCCATTTCTCCCGCCAACTTATAAAGAAAGCGAGGTATTCCGCCATTCACATAAATATTTTCCGAACCGGATCCGGACAGGATATTACTTGCCAGGGCATTAAGGGCCATCGAAATATTTTTCTTGGGACCCTTCCCGTTTGGAACATTTTGAATACTATGTATCATTCCACCACCACCGATACCGATACCCTGCCCCCAGGTCAGCCCACATTTTGTACACCAATTTTTAATCATCCGCAAGGCATGACGATTCTGATGTCCTTCATAAAAGCCTGCGTTACTGATGGCATATACCTTGATGTCTGCCTTATGCCCAACAAGCTTTGCTCTAAGCTCCTCCAGACAGGAAAGCAGATGCGATGGTACTCCATCCACATACAAGGGAAAGCAGATTACCAGTACATCATGATTTATAATCTCCTGTGCATTCTTAAGTTGTGGTGTACGAAGGCTGAATTCCTTCACCTCGCAATCCCGTAACTGCTCCTGCAGTTCTTTGATCAGAAGCTCGGTGACACTATTTTTCGTTTTGGGACTTCCATTCAATAAAGCAATTTTAATCATAGGTCACCCTCCATTAATTCCTGCAAGGATAGAAAACGGATCTCCTCAAAGCTTGCCTTTAGATTGATACAGATTGCCTCCACATATCCGTTCGCGGTATCCTTCTCCTCCTGAGTGATGTCGTCCCCGTAGAAGAATACTCTTAGATATAGCTTATTATCATAGCGATGCCTGTGATGCATCTCTTTGTTTCTGATTTCAAAATACGGATGCACATAAGAGATGCTTCGATCAAACACATTCTTTACAAATGGACTGAAGCCACCATAAGTCATCTTGCTTATCACAATCAATTCCTTGGTCTTTCCTACCTTTTCCCCCATGGTCTCATAACCATCCTTAATCACACACTGACCGGGTGTCTTAATCCAACAGCCAAAGCAGCCGATACAGTTACGTATTGTATGCTGATCCGCTATCACGCAGCTGTCCTCCACCTTTGCCAGAACCTGCTCTGCCTGTTCTGGATCCAAATCATGTATTATCATATAACTCCTCCCTCATCGTTCTTTGAAGTTTTCCACCCACGGTAGAAACCTAATATACCTTTATCTTACAATAGGAACCTCTAGGATGCAACAAGGGCTAAAACAAAATGATAATTTATTTTCATCCTAGCACAGAATCCTCCTGTCATAAGGAGGAGCTTTCATGAACATGTTCCTACTATTCATCCGTCGCAGTATGGATCATTGAAAAATGCCCATCATGACCGACGTCATTTTGAGCATTCATGGTTCATAATATCTCTTCGTATTCCATTCATTCCATCATTATTATATCCTTCGAAACTTCTGATATCGCTTCTCCAAAAGCTCCTCCACCGGAAGCTCCAGAAGCTCCTGAAGATCCGCTTCAATGACCTCCTTGATATTCCCTGCCATAAGGTCATAATCATTGTGTGCGCCTCCTTGAGGCTCCGGAATGATACCATCTATGATCCGGAACTGAAAGAGATCCTGTGCTGTCAGCTTCATATCCTTGGCAGCCTGCTCCGCCTTCGTAGAATCCTTATAAAGAATGCTTGCAAACCCCTCCGGAGACAGAATAGCATAAATGGAGTGCTCCAGCATATATACCTTATCCGCTACACCGAGGGCTAATGCACCACCGCTTCCACCCTCTGAGATTACTACGGAGATAATTGGGGTCTTAAGCATCATCATTTCTGCCAGATTCGTTGCAATCGCCTCGCCTTGACCTCGTTCCTCTGCTCCTAAGCCACAGAAGGCTCCGGGTGTATCAATGAAGCAAATAATCGGTCGTTTGAATTTCTCAGCCTGCTTCATCAAGCGAAGTGCCTTACGATAGCCCTCCGGATGTGGCATGGAGAAATTACGTGCGATATTCTCCTTCGTGTTTCTGCCCTTTTGCTGAGCAATTACTGTTACCGGAATACTGCCAAGAAAAGCGATACCGCCAACAATCGCACGGTCCTCCCCATAATAGCGGTCTCCATGCATCTCTAGAAATTGATCAAAAATTCGTTCTATATAATCTAAGCCTGTCGGTCTGACCGGCATTCTGGCTAGCTTCACTTTTTCCCAAGGTGTAATACTCATTGCCTCATCCTTCCTTCCTCTCAAACCCAGCATTCAGTGTTTTATTGATTCAATGAATGAAGCTTTAGAATCGTACCGAGTGTATGCCTTAACTGATCCCTGGGCACAATTTGATCCACAAACCCATGCTCCAACAGGAATTCCGCTCTCTGGAAGCCCTCCGGCAGCTTCTGTCCGATGGTCTGTTCGATGACTCTTGGTCCAGCAAAGCCGATGAGTGCTCCCGGCTCTGCCAGAATGATATCTCCCAGCATTGCAAAGCTGGCCGTAACACCGCCGGTTGTTGGATCCGTCAGTACAACAATGTATAAAAGTCCTGCTTCACTATGCTTTGCAACTGCAGCACTGACCTTGGCCATCTGCATCAAAGAAAAGATACCCTCCTGCATTCTTGCTCCTCCGGAGGCAGTGAATAGGATAACCGGAAGACGTTCCTTGGTCGCTCGTTCAAATAGCCTCGTCAGCTTCTCGCCGATGGTCGTTCCCATACTTCCCATGAAGAAAGCAGGGTCCATAACACCAAGCATGACCGGCAAGCCTTCAATTCTACCCTGTCCGGTTACAACACCGTCCACGAGTCCGGTCTGGGACTGGGTTCGAACCAACTTATCACCGTAACCCGGAAAACTTAAGGGGTCACGCGTCGTCATCTGAGCATCAAACTCCTGCAGCTCCCCTTCATCCAGTATAAGGGCAAAACGTTCATTTGCGGAGACCTTAAAGTTATAACCGCATTCGTCACAACGCTTAAAGTTCGCAAGCAGTAGCTTTGTATAGATTACCTTACCACAGCCGGGGCACTTCGTCATAATCCCCTGAGGTACATTCGGCTTCTCTTCCTCTGCGTCATTTCGAACAATATCCTGGGGTCTGGCACGATAAATTTTAGAGGTTGCATATTGTTTTGCTTTGAATGGATTTTTGTTCATCTTTTATTTTCCCTCAATTAGTCCGGTATGATACTTACCGGATAGGAGCTCCTCCCGTTCTAAAAGCTCATATTGATATTCCACATTGGTCTGAATTCCTTCGATAATCAATTCCGATAACGCTCTCTTCATTCTCTGTATTGCTTCCGCACGGTCACTTCCATAGGCAATAACCTTAGCCAGCATAGAATCATAGCAGGAGGGTACCAGATACCCGGGATATAGGGCACTGTCAACACGTACACCAAAGCCTCCTGGGAACAACACATTCTCTACTCGTCCCGGACACGGCATAAAATTCCTGGTCGGATCTTCCGCATTAATTCTGCATTCAATTGCGTGACCACGAAATTCTATGTTCTCTTGACGATAAGGCATCTCCTCGCCAAAGGCAATTTTAATCTGCGCCTTAATCATATCAATTCCTGTAACCATCTCTGTCACCGGGTGCTCCACCTGAATCCGGGTATTCATCTCCATGAAATAGTAATCACCCTTTTGATCGAGCAGAAATTCAATGGTTCCTGCATTGACATATCCGGTTGCTTTCGCGGCCTTTACAGCTGCCGAACCCATCTTTTGTCGAAGCTTTGCTGTCATGATTGCAGAAGGTGATTCCTCAATCATTTTCTGATTTCTTCTTTGAACGGAGCAGTCCCTCTCCCCCAGATGAACCACATTGCCATGGCTGTCTGCGAGAATCTGAAACTCTATGTGCTTGGGATGGATAATCAATTTCTCAATGTATACCTTATCATCCGCAAAGGAGGCCTTCGCTTCCGCTTTGGCAGAATTATAAGCCTTTTCTAAATCCTCTGCATTAAATACCGCTCTCATACCCTTGCCGCCACCACCGGCAGAGGCTTTAATCATGACCGGGTAACCGATAGTCTGCGCTAGTTCCTTGGCATCCTTAAGTGTCTCTACTTCTCCTTCCGAGCCGGGTACAACCGGAACACCGGCCTTTAGCATGGTCTCCCTCGCTCTGGATTTATTACCCAATAGATCGATCGTATCCGCCTTCGGGCCGATAAAGGTAATATTACAATCCTCACACATTCTCGCAAAGGAGCTGTTCTCCGATAAAAATCCAAATCCAGGATGTATGGCTGTTGCACCGGTTAGAACCGTGGCACTAATGATATTTTGCATATTAAGGTAGCTATCCTTGGATCTTGCCGGACCGATACA
>JAEYXC010000465.1 GCA_023428655.1 Bacillota bacterium
GTTAAAGCAGGTGTCGAAAGGTTTACAATTAATGGTACGCCGGTTAATTTGAGCTTTGACCCAAAGACGCTCAAGTCAATTCAAAAACAGACCAGAGGCACAGTGACCATCCGTATTACTCCGGTGAGTTCCCGGTCCAACGGTGCCAAAGCCATAATTGGAAAAAGACCGATCTATGACATCAACGTCAGCTATGTCAAGGGCGGGAAAACTGTTACAGTTTCAGCCTTTAACGGTGGAACTGTTACCGTAGCAATTCCTTATACTTTGGGTAAAAACGAGATAGCAGGAGGGCTGTATGCAGTCTATGTGGACGCCAAGGGCAAAGTCACTCGTATTGCAAGCTCTGCTTATGATTTAAATAGTGGATGTGTAATTTTTACAACAACGCGCTTCTCCTTATATGGGGTGGGATATACGGTTCCAGCACTGAAGTTTACCGACATCAGTACTCATTGGGGCAAGGATTCCATTGATTATGTAGTAGGACGCCAACTACTCACCGGAACCTCGGAAACAACGTTTAGTCCGGACACCGCCATAACGCGGGAGTTGCTGGTTACAGCACTCGGTAGACTATCAGGGGTGGATACCAAGCTCTACACCACCAACAGCTTTACCGATGTAAGGACGGATAGCAGGTTCAGACCTTACATTGAATGGGCTTATAAGAAGGGAATAATTCAGGATAAAGGTAATGGTAAATTCGAGCCTGACTACGCGATCACGCGTGAAGAAATCGCTATCATCTTCGCTAATTATGCCAAAGTCAATAGATTTATTCTGCCGGTAACTCGTGAGGCAATTACCTACGAGGATGCTTCCAGCATCGACAAGGAATACCTAGATGCAGTTATGGCTATGCAGCAGGCGGGCATTATGATGGGCGGTACCGGTAACAAGTTTAATCCTAAGTTCATGGCAACCCGCGCGGAGATTTCCGCCATGTTGCACCGTTACATTAAGTTGACCATCGATCCTGCCACCGCACAGGGCTGGGCGAAAAGCGACGCAGGACAGTATCTTTACTTCAAGGACGGTGTCATGGTATGCGACAAGTGGATTGAGCTTGAGGGCAAGTGGTATAATTTCAACAGCGATGGCTCTCTAGCTGAAAGCATGAAGATTGAAAGCAAGAACAAAAAATAGTGATGCACATAGGATGCACATATTCGCACTTACGAAATCCCTCGATAAATAAGGGATTTCGTAAGTGCGAGACGGCGCACAAGGTCCGGTGGACCTCGGTTCTGCGCGGAGCGGAGCGGAGACATTCGAACAAATCCCCGCACACACAAATACTGATAAATAGGAGGTTTGCGGCTCCTTTTTTTGACCTGCACACATTCTTGCACATATGGAGATGTGTTTCTTTACCGCGGACTTGAGTTATATTATACCGTTCAAGTCAAAACAGTTACCAAATAATAAACCATTGGATATAGTCCCAAATAAAATGAAGAATAGTTGGAGCTATAATACTATTATACTTTGCATATAACCATTGAAATAATATATGTATCATGGCGAAAGATATCAAGTTAGAAAAGTGGGCGAATATATACTCCGTCAAACTTACTTGAGTGATAATCATGTAAAAGGGAATATGTTCAAAAGAACACATAATACCTACAATAGCTATTGATAATTTTTTGTTTTTAAAGAAGCCAAATAATCTTGTTCCAATAAAAGCTCTAAATATTAATTCTTCCATGAATGCAATAAATATTAGGTAATAGATTATTTTAATTATAATTAGTTTAAGATCTGTTTGAATGATTGAACCAGAGAAAATAGCCTTAATACTACATAAAATCACAACGAACCCCAATAATATTATACCTAAAATAAATGACTTTTTTGCCTGAGTCTTGCTGAAACCTATAGTACTTAATTTCTGCTTGCGAATTAGACAAATGGAAAATACAAGTCCAATGAATGTCATTGAAAAAATACCGGTAACACTAAATATATATGTTTCTGTTAAAGCAGCGCCCTTTCGTAAGAATAACTCACCCACTAATAATAATCCGAGCATCTCAATAAAAAACAAGATAAATGCAAGTAGAGCATCTTTACCTCCGTATTCTTTGGCTTGCCGCAAATATTCATTATTAGCACCTAAAACTCTTTGAGATTCTACGATTTCATCATTTTCAAATCCTTGCTTAACCATCATCTGTTGTAGGCTCTCCCAACTAAAAATATTTTTACAGTTCTTTTATCGAGATTCCTTTTTATTCCATTATATCTTTACAAATATAGTAAGTCAACTGACAACGTATAGAAGTCGCTAACCCTTGATTGTGATATGCTCCTCCTATGATAACAGTTTTATTATTTTAACTGTCTACCATAAGGGGAGCATATCATTTATAAGGATTAGCGATACTTTTTAATTAAGCGCGAGACGGCGCACGAGGTCCGGTGGACCTCGGTTCTGCGCGGACCGGAGCGGAGCGGAGACATTCGAACTTCGAGTCCAGGATTGGACTCGAATAAAATAAAAAGGATATCCATCAGGATATCCTTTTTACTTTATGACAGCGCGAGACGGGATTCGAATTCTATCCCCTCGAAAAAATACTGATAGAAAGGGACTTTCCAGCACATCCGAATTTTACGTACTCAAGAGGGTACTCAATTACTATATATCTCGTTTCTCATACTCAAACGGTTCTTCGCACGAGTAAATTTCATGGAAAAATCCCTTGTATGGAATGTCATCTTCCATACATTTAATGAGATATGATAGTTCCTCATCACATTCTGGTTCCTCACCACTGTTGCGCATAACTTCGAAAGCATCTACTATGTTCTCCATGGTGATTACTTTGATAAATAAAGGAAGTTTCTCAAGCATCCTATCTTCAATAGTAGTCTCTGATTTGTATCCAGCAAGGGTTGTTTCAAAATATTCTTCCATAAACTTTCGTCGTATTTCAGTATCCTGTTCAAATTGTATCCAGCCGACTCCATGTGTCCAGACATTTGCAAGGTCAAACATATACCAACAGAAACATGAATTATCAAAATCAAATACAGTTATTTTCCCAGTATCAAAGTCTATGTTATAGTTACCATCGCTGTAATCAAAATGTACCATCCCAAAAAATTCACAATTCTTGTCCAATCCCTCTAAAGTTTTAAGAAACTCAAAAAGTTTTTTTTTAAGTAGAGAAAGAGTGGGAGGTATCAGTTTATCAAGATATTCAACATTGTATCTATCAAAAAAACTATATCGTTTATGAGTAGGGGTATATACCTTCGATAACTGGTGCATTTTTCCTAGTGTTTTACCACAGTTATAAAAATACTCGGTAATTGGAACACCTTCCCGATATCTATAACCGTTTTCGACAAGTGATTTTCCCGGTGCTTTTTCAAATCCGCAGACAAAAAAACAATGATTTTCATAGGTTATCTCTTCTAACAGGTTTCCATTACGGGAGCTGATTACATCCGAGACACTACTTCCATGTTCGTATAAATATCGAATATATTCAACTTCACCTAGTAAATCTTCCCGGCTCCTGTCATCTAAGAAGGCTATTCTGATTATCTTAGCAACAGCTCCTTCTTTCTCACAATTATAAACGACATTTCGTCCTCCTTTATGTCCCTTGACTAAGCTGATTTTATAGCCTTCCAACTCATACAATTCCGATATTATCGGAAGTAGATATGTATCTCCAATTGCAATAACTTCTCTATAAGTCATAATTCTCTCCTTTTCTTTATGGAGAGCTAAATTATTGTCACTCTCCTTGTGTTGTAATATTTAAAACCTTTTTGCATTTAATTCACCCTTTCAAATATTAATATCTATTAATAACACAAGAAAATCTTGTGGAGTTGTTTTAATAAAAGTTAATTTTATGTTTTCATTTTCAAAATTACAAAAATTCTATCAAATATTATATGTATGTTATTACCAATTAAGCAACCCATGACATTATAGCACTCTTTATACAGTATGGCAACAAATTCCAACAACGGTTGCACATCACATTTTATCTAAAAATGTATGGGTAAACGGTTATTGGATTTTTGATGCCATTTTTCAGATATCGATAAAGTGATTAAATCATATTATGTTTATCAAAGAGAAAGGGAGAAAACAAAATCTTGTTTCAAATGGATGTTTTATTAAACAAAATCGGTTGATAGCACAAAATGAGTATATTGAACACAGGTTGTTCAACAACAAATTGAGTGAATGCCTGATTTTGCCTAAGAGATATAACATGAAGAACATGATGAGTCATAAGGAGAGCTGGCGTATTGAACAGTCATCCTTTTAAAAGGAATAAAACAAAAATACCATGCGGACTACGCCACAGAATGCATGAGTAGTATTATGACAAACAAAATTAAGATTAATAGATAACAAACGGGTATTTGGTGGCAAACAATCGTCCATAAGATTGTAAGTGAATATTTCATTCCTACTGAATGAAATGCATTCCTTAATAAGAGTGGGTTGTGCTTAGCTTTAACAGATACCCGTTGATTACATATTATTACACGTTGTAACGTGAGAAAGGCTTTACTATGTCACATAAAAATAAAGTACCTTTGGTTGACCAAGTCAAACAAACTTTGGATGGAAAGCTTGCAATTGGTCGTTCCAAACATCAAGATAAGCTCTCAGAAAAGGAGAGGAAAGAAATAACCTCGAATTATATCTATAGTTGGGAAACCTACCGTAGTTATTTAAAACACAGTTGCTATTTTGTTCTCTGGTGCAAAGAAAAATACCGATGCAAAACCTTGGAGCAATGCAGAAGCTACGTTGATGAATGGCTGGAAAGCAGGAGCGCTCTCTCTGCAAGTACATTGAAGTTAGAAGCAAGCTCCCTTGCGAAAATCTATGATTGTTCTACAACTGATTTTATAAAGACAAATGAGAGATTAAGGGCAAATATCAAAAGAAGTCGTGGGAGAAAGAAAAGGGATGCCCATTTCTCTGAGACAAAGAACCAGGAGTTGGTAGAATTCTGTAAATCAACCGGATTAAGAAGAGCTGAACTGTCTGCCTTAAAAGGCAATTGCCTAAAGGAAGATGAAGGAAACTTTTATATTATTGTACAGTCGGGAGCAAAGGGTGGTAAATATCGCGAGGCACCTGTCATTGGAAACGTGGATTTGGTTGTTCGAAAGATGAATAATGCTGGGAATAAGAAGGTCTGGTCAAAGATATCTAATGCAGCGGATATTCATTCCTATCGTGGAGATTATGCAACTGCCATGTATCTTGCCAATGCAAGACATCTTGATAGCATACCAAAGAACGAGCGATATTTTTGTAGAAATGATAAAAAGGGCTTCTGGTATGACAAAGAGGCTATGAAGATTACATCAAAGGCGCTCGGTCATAACCGAATCAGCGTTATTGCAGGGCATTACTTAAATAATGCTTCGTTTTCAAAATAATAATTCATATTGTATATAAGGCATCGAAAAAAACATAACAAACAATAATAACAAATTTAAAAAATATAACAAACCAAAATGCCATCTTAATTAAAGCGAGGCGTTTTGAATGAAACAGATTGGAACAGATGAGAAAAAGCTTTTGCAGGAATACTTTACTTGCGGTACAATGAAGACGGATGTGCTGGAAAGTATAGTGAATGATATGAAAAAGATAAAGTATTGCAAAAGCATCCATACCAGATAACACCACCAACAACAAAGGACGGTGGAAGGTATATGACGTATATTCTTGATTCTGAAACGAATAAGAGGATAAAGCTTACCTCATATACAGAAGATGGAATTTATCAAAAGCTATATAAGTTATATTATCCAGCGAGGAAAGAAACCTTGGAAACATTGTATCCACTGTGGGTGGATAAGCGAAAGAGCAAAAACCTGAGTGACCGCACAATTGACCGTAATAGGAACGATTGGGATAAGTATTATCTAGCCAGCGCTATTAGCAGAAAAGCCATTGACCGTATTACAACAGAAGATATTGAGAACTTCTTTCATGCTTGTATTACCCAGTATGACATGACGAAAAAGTGCTTGAACAACATGAAGATGATTTTCAAAGACCTTATGAAAATGGCGAAGAAGAAAGGGTATATCAATACCAATCCCTTTGATGATATTGAGGTCAATGTTGGCGGTTGTAAACCACCCAATAATCCGAAGGATGAAAGCAGAGTTTATCTTTCTGAGGAGCAGAAAAAGCTTTTCCATCAGCTTAAAGAAAGATTATTATTGAAGCCATTGGATACAGACTCCTATGTGGTATTTCTTCTGTTTAAGCTAGGATTACGAATTGGAGAGGCTGTTGCTCTCAAATGGTCTGATATTGATTGTGAAGCCCGTGAAATACATATCCACCGGATGGAAAGTCGTATGGAAGATGAGAATGGTAAACTAAAGGTAGTCATCGTAGAATATACGAAGAAGAAAAGCCCAGTAGGTGACCGATATCTTCCTCTAAGTGATTACGAAATCAACCTTTTTCGGATGGTGAGGCAAATCAATGAAGAAGCTGGTTATTGTGACGATGATTTTATCTTCTGCGATGAAGAAGGAAGAACGACAAGTCGTGAGATTGATAATTGTATCCGTGCTCAATGCAACCGTGCTGGAATTGAAGTAAAATCAGCTCATGATATTCGAAGAACCGTTGCATCTGAGATGGATAGACATGGTGTTCCTATTGAGATGATACGATGGTTTCTCGGTCACAATGACATTGCCACGACACGCGGTTACATTCTGAATAATCAAGGGAAAGAAAAGACCAAACAGATAGTGATAGAATCACTTTCGGGTATGAACGGAAACGACGTACTCAAGCGTACTCAAATCGACTAAAACGAAAAATCGCCAGAAGCCTTATAAATAAAGGACTTCTGACGATATTTATTAAGCGCGAGACGGGATTCGAACCCGCGACCCTCGCCTTGGCAAGGGTCGCCTTTTTACCAT
>JAEYXC010000476.1 GCA_023428655.1 Bacillota bacterium
AGTTTTTATGGCAGGAGGGACATACCGCTCATGCAACTGCTGAGGAAGCTGAGGAGAGAACCATTCAGATGCTTAACGTATATGCGGATTTCTGTGAGCGAGTTCTTGCAATCCCCATGATTAAGGGACGCAAATCCGAAAAGGAGAAATTTGCAGGAGCACATGCTACCTACACCATCGAAGCTCTGATGCATGACGGGAAGGCATTGCAGTCCGGAACCAGTCATAATTTTGGAGATGGCTTTGCACGTGCCTTTGATATTAAATATACGGATAAGAATAATACACTTCAGTATGTTCATCAGACCTCATGGGGTATGTCCACCAGAATTATCGGAGCCATCATCATGGTACACGGAGATGACAGCGGCTTAGTATTACCTCCGAGAATTGCTCCTACTCAGATTATGATTATACCGATTAATCAGAATAAGGAAGGTGTACTCGATAAGGCATATGAGCTAAAGCAAAAGCTGAGTACCTTTAAGGTTAAGGTGGATGATTCGGATAAGAGCCCGGGCTGGAAATTCAGTGAGCAGGAGATGCGTGGTGTTCCGATTCGTGTAGAGATTGGTCCGAAGGACATTGAAGCAAATCAGGCAGTCATCGTTCGCCGCGATACCAGAGAGAAGATTGTTGTATCCCTGGATGAAATTGAAGTTAAGGCTGGCGAGGTTCTGGAGAGGATGCAGTCTGAGATGCTGGAACGCGCCAGAAACCATCGTGATAGCCATACCTATATTGCAACAACGATGGAAGAGTTTGAGAAGACCATTGCTGAGAAGCCAGGCTTTGTAAAGGCAATGTGGTGCCAGGATGAGGCTTGTGAGAAGGAAATAAAGGATAAAACCGGTGCAACCTCCCGATGTATGCCCTTTGAGCAGGAGCAGCTGGCAGAATCTTGCGTATGCTGTGGTAAGCCGGCCAAGGTTATGGCTTATTGGGGTAAGGCATATTAATAATTGTTGGAGCGCTCCGCTTCGCAATATGTGCTCAGCCGGTCGACGCCAAGCTGAATGCTTATACGAACCTATTCATTAGTATAATTGTGTGTAGGCTTTTGTCGCTCTAATCATAAGATCAATAATCCTTAGCCTTGAAATAAAGACACGGTTTTGCTATAATAATCGGATTAGATTTAAAAAAAGGAGTTGCCCATGAATTTTTGTATTCCGAAAAAAGTAAATGATATCATTGATGAGCTGATGCAGCATGGCTATGAGGCTTATGCAGTTGGAGGCTGTGTTCGGGATATGGTTCTGGGTAGGGAGCCGGAGGATTGGGATATCACAACCTCTGCGACTCCTTATGAGGTGAAAAAAATATTTCGTAGGACAGTGGATACAGGAATTGCTCACGGAACGGTTACTGTGTTATTGGATAAAGAGCATTATGAGGTAACAACCTATCGGCTGGATGGGGAATATGAGGATAACCGTCACCCAAAGCAGGTTGAATTTACCTCCAGTCTTGTTGAGGACCTAAAGCGCAGAGATTTTACGATTAATGCAATGGCCTATAATGAGAAGGAGGGTGTCATCGATCTCTTTGGAGGAATGGAGGATCTGGATAAAGGACTGATTCGATGTGTTGGTAGTGCGAAGGAACGCTTTGATGAGGATGCACTTCGGATTCTTCGGGCTGTTCGCTTTTCTGCACAGCTTGGCTTTGCCATTGAAGAGGAAACCCTTGAAGCAATACGGGATAAGGCAGAGAATCTAAAGAATATCAGTGCGGAGCGGATTCGGGTAGAGCTGACAAAGCTGTTGGTGTCGGACCACCCTGACCGATTAAGACTGCTCTTTGAGTTAGGAATTACAAAGGTAGTACTGCCGGAATTTGATGCAATGATGCTAACTGAACAGAAAAACATCCATCATTGCTACAGCGTAGGTGAGCATACAATCAAGGCCGTGGGCGAGGTTGGCGGAGTCTTGAGGGATCAACGTTACGAGATAAGGGAGCGCACAATTCTTCGTTGGACCATGCTCCTCCATGATGTGGAGAAGCCGGGTACTCTCACCGTTGGTAAGGATGGGCAGAATCATTTTTACGGACATCAGGAGAAAGGTGCATTAACAGCGAAGAACATACTGCGACGCTTGAAGTTTGATAATGATACGGTTGATGCGGTAGTGCATCTGGTTCGTTGGCATGACTATCGCTTTGTTCTGACTCCCTCCGGGATGCGAAAGGCAGCGTCCAAAATCGGTAAGGAGTATATGGAGCTGCTTTTTGAGGTGAACAGAGCAGACACCATGGCGAAAAACCCTCAGCATACCGAGGATAAATTCCAGCGTCTGGCAATAGCACGTCAGCTTTACGGGGAAATCCTTCGTCTGGAGGAATGTGTAAGCTTAAAGGAGCTGCGGATCAATGGAAAGGACTTGATAAGTATAGGAATGAAGCCCGGCAAGGAGATGGGAGTGATTCTTAACCGATTGCTGTGTGAGGTCCTTGAGGAGCCATCCTTGAATGATCGGAATACCCTTTTGTCGATGGCATTGGAAATTCGGAAGCATTCGGCTAAATAATTGAATATGCATATAGAAGAGATAGGGGCTGTTGCAGGATTAGATCTTGCAGCAGCCCGATTGTCATTTTTAGTGACAAGGGTGCACGTTATTAGGGATACAATATCAGCTGCATTAATCATACAAAACTTTTCTAAAAGCCTATCGATTAATATTCATGAATTAGAATTTGGCATCATAATATTAGTAAGACGGGTTTATCACTTTGAGGATACCTATAATTCCAAGAATGGCTCGTCGTTTACAATTCTATGCTATTGAGGTTTTGTAAGGAGGATGGGCTGTGGAGGACAGAAGTCAGGAAGCATTAAAAAGATATCGTCTTAAGATCTACAATATATACCGGGCCAGAGGTGCATTCCTGTTGGAAACAGACGCGGGGCTAAAGCTCTTTAAATGTTTTGAGGGTTCCAGAAATCGTGCGCTATTCGAGAACAAGGTGAAAGAACATCTGCTGCTGCATGGTTACGCGAATACGGATCTCTTTGTGAAAACTCTTGATGAGGATATCATTAGTGAAGATGGTGCTGGTTGTCAATACATAATGAAAAACTGGTTCTGGGGGGAAGAATGTAACCTGCGGGAGCTGTCGCAGGTGGAGTGCGCCTCTTCGAATCTGGCCAGGCTTCATAATATATTACGAGATGTAGAATTTTCAAAGGAACAGCAGGAGCATAATATCTCCCCGGATTTAATGGAAACCTTTGATAAGCGTAACCGAGAGTTAAAGAGAGTAAAGGCTTATATTCGGGAGAAAAAACAGAAAAATGAGTTTGAGCTTATGTACCTGAACTACTATGAGGTCTTTTATGAGCAAGGTATTCTGGCAGCGGATCGGTTATCCCGCTCCTCCTATCTTAAATTGATGGAGGAGGCAATAGCGAACTGCAGTGTCTGTCATGGTAATTATACCTACCATAACATTATTATGCAAAAAAGTAAGGTAGATGCTATGAGCAGAAATTATATCCCGCCGGGCTGGGTGAATAAGCAGCCGGTATCTGCGACGGAGCTTGGTGGTGAAGGGAATAACATTGCAACAACTAATTTTGAGAAATCTTATATCGGTCTTCCGATTTTTGATTTATATCAATTTATCCGTAAAGTAATGGAGAAAAATGATTGGGATATTTTATACGGCAGTAATATAATTGAAGCCTATGATATGGTAAAACCAATATCTAAGGAGGAGCTTCAGATTTTATATCTTTTGCTGTTGTATCCGGAAAAATTCTGGAAGATAACGAATTTTTATTATAATGGTAAGAAGTCCTGGGTATCCGGTCGTAACACGCAAAAGCTTTGCACAATCGGTGAACAGAATGATAAAAAGGAAATGTTCCTTCGTAGGCTAGAAGATATTTTATAATCCATGAAGGATTGAAACTGGCTGTAAGGTAAGCTATAATGTACATAGATACGTAACGAAAAAAATGAGGATACTGATCATGAGAGTGTTAGAGAATAAGCAAAAGAAAAGATATACAGTGGATAATAGAATGATTATGAGCCTGCTCCTTGGCCTTGGGATTCTGTCAGCGATCTTACTTGCGACCATGTTTATTACCGGTGAGGAATCCGGTGGAAAAAGAGGGAGTAACGCAGGAAAAGAGAAGGGTACGGAGGAAGCAACAACAGCACCGGAAGGAATTGAGGTGCTGGGTGTGATAACTAAGCTTAACAGGGAAGTACAGGAAATAACTCTTTATGATATTGAGAAAGAGGAAAGCATAACCTTGCCTTATAGCGGTGGTACCAATGTTATTGATAAATACGGTCAGGTGATTTCAATCAGCCAGCTAACCATCGGTACCATGG
>JAEYXC010000013.1 GCA_023428655.1 Bacillota bacterium
TAACAACGAAGGTTGTAGTATGTGTGAATCTATTGGATGAGGCAAAACGAAAAAAGATAAATATAAAGCTGAGGGAGCTTTCCGAGCAGCTGGGAGTTCCTGTTATAGGAACCAGTGCTAGAAGCGGAAAGGGGCTGCAGGATTTGATGGAAGCAGTTTATCAGCTTACCAGCCAGAAGGAGAGCATTGTAACGATACAAATTACATATGATCATATCATTGAAGAAGCGATTGAGCTATTGGAGCCAACGATTACTGCAATGTTAAATAAAGGCTTTAACAATCGATGGCTAGCGCTAAAGCTAATCGAAGGAGATGAGGCATTGAACAAATCTCTTCAAAAGCATCTGGATTATGATATTGTATCAGATCCGATTATTGGGCAAAAAGTTAGAGAAGCACATGAGCATTTGATTAAGCAAGGGTTGGTACCCAATGAGTTAAGGGACAGAATAGTATCCCATCTTATAGGCATTGCAGAATGCATTGGGGAGAAGACAATCTCCTATACAAGGCAAGAGTATAATCAGACAGATCGTAAGATGGATCATGTTCTGACCTCAAGAATTTTTGGAATACCAATCATGATAGGTCTTTTAAGTATCGTTTTCTGGTTGACCATTACAGGAGCGAATGTGCCCTCCCAAATGATTGCGAATGTTTTATTTTGGATACAGGATCGGCTTACTGATTTTTTTAGCTGGGCAGGAGCACCATCCTGGGTACATGGAGCACTTATACTGGGAATCTATCGTACCTTGGCCTGGGTTATATCGGTTATGCTCCCACCCATGGCGATTTTCTTTCCGTTATTTACTCTATTGGAGGATCTGGGGTATTTACCTCGTGTTGCATTTAATCTGGACAATTTCTTCAAAAAAGCATGTGCTCATGGCAAACAGGCTTTAACGATGTGTATGGGGTTTGGTTGCAATGCAGCAGGGGTCGTAGGGTGTAGAATTATTGATTCACCAAGAGAAAGACTGATCGCAATGATTACGAATAATTTCGTTCCCTGTAATGGCAGGTTTCCCACCTTGATTGCTATCATCACCATGTTTTTTGCAGGAGTTATAGAAGGTCCCTTTCAGTCCGTGGTATCCACCCTGTTGTTAACCGGAGTGATTGTGTTTGGTGTAGTTATGACCTTGTTCATCTCGAAGGTTCTGTCGAAAACGATACTAAAAGGGTTACCCTCTTCCTTTACACTGGAGCTTCCTCCATATCGCAAACCTCAGATTGGGCGAGTAATTGTAAGGTCCATCTTTGACAGAACCTTATTTGTTCTTGGCCGTGCTATCGTAGTTGCGGCACCTGCAGGATTAATGATATGGCTTTTTGCGAATATAAGGATAGGTGACTTAAGTATCCTGTCACATTGTGCGGGTTTTCTTGATCCCTTTGCAAAATTATTGGGTCTGGATGGATATATTCTGATGGCATTTATATTAGGGTTCCCGGCAAATGAAATTGTTGTTCCGATTATTATTATGAGCTATATGGCAACCGGCAATATATTGGAGCTGGATAGCTTGGATCAGCTGAGAGAATTACTTGTAACCCATGGCTGGACCTGGGTGACAGCGGTAAGTATGATGCTTTTTTCACTGATGCATTGGCCATGTGGCACAACCTGCCTGACCATTCGAAAGGAATCGGGAAGCTGGAAGTGGACTGTAGTAGCCTTCCTAATTCCTACGATATGCGGTATTGTTCTCTGCTTTCTTTTTGCCAATACGGTAAGATTGATTTCCTATTTCATTTAAATCGCGGTGATAAGATGAAACATGGAGGCTTGGACCTCTATCTCCTTGTAAATGAGGGATAGGAGGATTATTGTTTTATATTAAGAAACCGATAGGTAGGGGTATCTACTCTATCGGTTTCTTTTCTCGATTATTCGTAATTATTTATCAACTCGTCAATTTCCTTCAAATGTAGCTCGAAATGTCGTAGAAAATCAATTATCATCTCTTTGAGGGAAACGCGGGTATTTAGCGCTGAAACCCATTCGTTCTCCAATTTCGCTACGTTTACATTGTTTATAATATGAACAATATGAAGGTTGGAATATTTCCATAGTTGGACAAGATCCTGCCAGTTTTCATTCTGATAATTTTGAATTGCAATCCATCGGTCATTATTACCGAGATTAGCATAATCAGGAAATATCAGGGGACTGTCCTGATATTGCAAATGATAATCCGATGGGTATTGTTTGATGCGGAATCAATCATATGCCCGATGATTTGTTTGATTGTTCTGCTCTGACTGTTTCTTCTGTTCGTAATGATTTCTTCAGTAAGCTGTATGAGCTTAGGTTCCCATATCTCGATCAACCTTAGCAGCTCCTGATTGTTATTCTGAAACTTCTGCATGGGATAAACTCCTTTTGAAATGATAATAAAAAATATGACTTTTTATGTGGAATATGAATGTTGATCATTTTAATTTGGTATTATAAGCCTGATATGGATTACAGTCAAAGGGTTTTTTAACGATAAATATTGTTTCCCAATTTGTGGTTTCTTTGATAAAATAGATAAAAGTCGATTCAATATTAGGAAGGTGAATGCATGGGGCATATTACAAGTAAGGATGCTTATAAGAATCTGGAGGAAAGAATCAATTGGTTTACACAAGGGGCGCCGCCGTCGGACAGCCTATATCAAATCTTGCAGGTATTATATACAGAAAAGGAAGCAAAATGGGTATCAAGGTTGCCAATTCGTCCTTTTAGTGCAAAGAAAGCAGCAAAAATCTGGAACACCAGTGAAGGGAAAGCAGAAGCCCTTCTAGAGCATCTTTGTGAGAAAGCATTGCTTGTGGATTCCTTTTATAATGGGATCCGCCAATTTGTAATGCCACCGCCCATGGCAGGGTTTATTGAATTTGCATTGATGCGTACCAGAGGTGATATTGACCAGAAATACTTAAGTGAATTGTATTATCAATATATGAATGTTGAAGAGGATTTTGTAAAGGATTTGTTTTTTGCTACAGAGACTCAGCTGGGACGAGTTTATGTACAGGAACCGGTTTTAACCACGGATCATACCATTCATATTTTGGACTATGAAAAAGCAAGCCATATCATTGAGGAAGCCCAATATATCGGACTGGGTACATGCTATTGTCGGCATAAGATGCTGCATGCCGGTCATCCATGTGAGATCAATGCTCCACTTGATGTTTGTCTCACCTTTGGTAATGTCGCTCGTTCTCTTGCTGAGCATGGGCAGCATGCAAGGCTGATTGATAAGGAAGAGGCAAAGGAGGTACTAGAACGCTCCTACACTGCAAATCTGGTACAAATCGGTGAAAATGTTCGTGAAGCTCCGGCATTTATCTGTAATTGCTGCGGCTGCTGCTGTGAAGCCTTGCAGGCAGCAAGAAAATTCAGTCCAATGCAGCCCGTAGCTACAACAAATTACATCCCCAATATTACGAACGCTTGTGTCGGATGTGGTAAATGTGAAAGGGTATGCCCGGTATTGGCGATATCAATCACTAAGAATGAGGGAAGAGCAGTAGCTCAAGTAGATAAAGAGATATGCCTTGGTTGCGGAGTATGTGTGAGAAGCTGTCACAAAAATGCAATTGAGCTGGTTCGAAGAGAGATACAGGTCATCACACCGGTGAATAGCACCCATCGATTTGTACTGCAAGCAATTGAGAAAGGAACCCTACAAAACCTCATATTTGATAATCAGGCCTTTGCAAATCATCGTGCTATGGCTGCAGTATTTGGAGTAATCCTCAAGCTACCTCCTATCAAACAGGTCATGGCCAGCAAGCAGTTTAAGTCCATCTATTTGGATAAATTATTATCAAAACAGAAAGTTAAGTAAGCAAATATAAAAGGGGGATAAAATGGTAGAGGAACGAATTGAACTAGATCATATTAACATTAATGTACGATATTCCTTGAATAAAAAAGAGGTTATTTTATTTCTCCACTTCAGTGGAGGGAATTTAAACATGTGGAATGGTATTATCCCACAATTTGAAGAGGAGTATGGTATTATTGCACCGGATGTCAGAGGACACGGTAAATCCGATAAACCCTTGTCCGGATATCATATCGAAGATATGGCAAAGGACATTTATTTATTATTAAGAAATCGGAATATTGAACATTGTCATATTGTAGGAAGCTCCATGGGGGCAGAGATCGGATTATGTCTCGCGGCCTCTCACCCGGAGCTTGTCAAATCCCTCGTGTGTGAAGGTGCTTTATACAATGAGTTTGGAGAGTATGGCCTTTGGAATGGAAGCGAGGAGGAAATTATGGGTAAAAAGGAAGAGATTCGAAGGGAGCTTGCACAAAGGGAGGAACGAATCTTTCATACAAAGGAGGAGTACATCGAGGAGGTACGGTTGGAATTAAGCCAGCAAGGATTATGGAATGACAATTTCTTAGCACTTTATCAAAATAATTTACAGCAGCTGAGCGATGGTACTTATACCTACTGTTATTTAAACCATACCAGAATTGAATACATTGAGAAATATTGGGATGTGAAGTTTGAGCAATATTATAAGAAGGTAAAATGCCCGATCCTGTTCCTTCCAAGTGAAGAAGAGTGGGAAGACGAGAGAATCAGAAGAAGTCTAGCTGCATTTTCAGGTTTATTGGATACCTTTGAAATTGAACACATTGAGGATACTGTTCATGCTTATGTATGGATGCAGAAGCCGCTAGCAGTGGGAGAGGTTGTTAAGAACTTTATTCAAAGACAGGAGGGATAAAGAGTCCTTGCTGGGAATATACCTACTGAATTGTTAGCCGATATTGGAGAGGTGTCTTGATATTGGGCAAGCAAAATCAGTAGGATATTCCAAACAGTATATAGATCAAAGTATTTTTGAAAGTACAAACAGTATATAAGCCAAGGTACATTAAAAGCAATACAGTATATAGGTCAAGGTATTGTACGGAAGTACCAACAGCATTTAAGTCAAGGTACTTTACAAGAGTACAAATAATATATAGGTTAAGGTACCTTTTTGCAATAGAGTATGCGTTGGGCTACGATATACAATCCTTTAGATCGAATAACCTCTATTTTCGCTATCTGCAGGTGCTTTGAAGTCAAAATCCTTAAAGTAACAGACATTTTGTGCGGTATTTTTAGCGGGAGGAAACTCAAAGTTCTTATATTTAACCACCGGATTGCTTTCCTTGCGTAGATTATGAAGAAATTCATCCGGTAGATTTAGTATTGATTTTACAACCTCGCTAGGAGTCATTGCAATCCATTGGGCAAGAGAAACATCTGCAAAGTGACTGCTATTAAATACTTCAAGGAATTGAAGGGGTTCATCACCGATATTTTGTACATAATGGAACCCTCCTACCGGTACATAGCCTACGTCACCCGCGCTGTAATTGAAGGTACGCGCCTTTGGACCCGGCATAAATACAGTCATTCTTGCCCTACCCTTGATATAATACTGAAATTCATCCTGATTGGTATGCCAATGAATTTCCCTCATAGCACCCGGCTCCACGGTTACCAGAGCTGCGGCGACTGTGTCACAGGCAGGAAAATTTCGGTTATCAAGAATTTGTACGGTTCCTCCATCCCCTATGATTGGAGGTACATTGCAAAGCTCATGCTTGTAGGAATTAGGAACCTTCCCTTTAGGAGAGGAGACCGTTTGTGATTTCAGGGTTCCCGGATCACCACCGTCTGTAATATAAACCTCCTTTTTAGGAATGCTTTGAAAGGTTTCCTCCGGTACACCAAAGTTAGCAGACAAAATATTCAACGGCATATGCGCAAATAACTCTGAAATAGAGAACGTATTGTGTTCGGAGTAATCCCCCTTATCAAAAAACATTAAAAATTCACAGCCCTCGTGGAGTCCTTGGATGCTGTGAGGAATATTCTTCGGAAATATCCAGCCTTCACCGGGATGAATATCAGCAACAAAGCTTCGCCCCATTTCATCGACAGCAGTAACACGGCAGCCTCCGACCAGAAGAAAGCCCCATTCCGATTGCTGATGGGAATGCATCTCCCTAACACCCGGAGAAAGGTTCATATCCACGATGGCAAAGGTATCGGAAACAGGGAGCTCCCGTTTAGTAATCTCCCTGGACCATCCGCCCGGTCTGAGTATCATATTTGTATCGGAGAACGAAAACCTTAGATTTGGTATGAGCCCCTTATCGGTGGCAGGAGGAACCAGCATATCGGGATTTTCCTCATCCCGTTTTAGATTTCTCGGTCCCAGGTCAAGTGCTCCGCAACCATCGGAGCGGATTGGTTCCGGTCTATTGGCATCCTTTAATTGATCAAGCTTCTCTTGTAATCTTGTTTGTAATATTCTTTCCATATAGAATCTCCTTTCGAAGTGACTTCTCTTAGTTTTTGATTATTACTAAAAATTATCCCATAAGAATTGCTAAAGGAGCGCTTGGAACAATATTTTGCTAATATGTGCTAGACGCTTAGATATTTCAGTGAGATTACACTGAACAATGGATGTTTTGATTTATTAATAGACAATAAGAGCGTTATCATGTATAATTATGGTAACAATTCTTACCGTATAGAACAGTAGGATGCGTTTTGCATAACCTTGACATTATTTGATACATTACAGCTAATATGGAGCATGTAAGCTTTGGTATTGCAATTACCAAAAGGCTTATGGGACAGGCCCTTAAAGTTTGGGCTTTACGAAGTAATGCACAATTGGAAAGGAGTGCTTTTATGAACCAGTATACAAATGTTGGATCTATTTTTGTTAATTTGCCCGTGAAGGATCTTGATAGGGCCAGAAGCTTTTGGACTGCACTCGGTTTTGGTTTTAATGAGCAATTCAGTGATGCAGAGAATGGTTTATGCCTTGTATTAAAGGAGGGAGAGATTTATGCCATGCTGTTAAGGCATGAGTCCTTTCAAACCTTTACCAACCGACCAATCGCTGACGGTTTATCTACTCAGGTACTCTTAGCCATTGATGTGGGTAGCCGGGACAGAGTGGATGAAATTATTAAGACAGCAATTGCAAACGGAGGAACCCATTATTTGGAGCCTGCGGATCATGGTTGGATGTATTATGATCGTTTTGCAGATCCGGATGGTCATCAGTGGGAGATTATGTCTGCGGATACATCCCTCCTCCCGAAGGATTAATATGTAGTTTAATATGTGATTTGGAATCTGCAGTTTAATATGTGATTTGGAATCTGCATTGACATTCAGGATAGAATACAGTATAATTTCATGGAAATTATAATTTGAACCTAATCTTTGCCACCGGGTAGAGATTTAAAAGGTGTTCAGTAACATTCCGTTAGGTCTTAGAAGGAATGTTACCGGAACACCTATTTTTATGCACATAAGAATAAATGAGTGAGGGACAGCCAAGCGTACTTCATCGTGTCAGAAGAGGAGAGGACTAAATGAAACAATCGATATTAAAAACCTATGCAAAATATGTAAGCTTAAACATCATGGGGATGATTGCTTTATCGTGCTATATTTTAGCAGACACCTATTTTATATCCAAGGCGTTAGGAGCAACGGGATTAGCAGCCTTGAACCTTTCCATATCCATTTATAGTGTAATTCATGGAATTGGACTTATGATCGGCATCGGAGGCTCCACCAGATTCAGTATTTTGAAAGCACAATCCAATCATCAGAAGGCGGATCACGTATTTTCAACATCAATCAAGGCAGGGATTTTGGTTGGTATCCTATTCGTAATGGTAGGACTATTCGGATCGCGCTTCTTAGCCATAACCCTTGGGGCAGATCAGCAGACTTTACCTCTTACCATATCCTATTTGAGTACAATATTGACCTTTGCTCCGTTTTTTATCCTTAATAATATTGTTCTTGCATTTGTGCGAAATGACAACAATCCCAAGTTATCAATGATTGCGATGTTAATTGGTAGCTTATCGAATATTATATTAGACTATGTATTTATGTTTCCTCTGAAGATGGGAATGTTTGGTGCTGCCTTTGCAACCGGACTGGCCCCGATTATCAGCCTTTGTATTTTACTTACTCATTTTGCGAAAAAGAAAAAGTCTTTTACCTTCCTTAAGTCCAAAATACAGTGGAGAATTTTACCGGATCTATTAAGCCTAGGCTTATCCGCATTGATTATTGAGATTTCCTCTGCTGTTGTTCTGATCACTTATAATTTGGTGATATTAAACATTGAAGGAAATATGGGAGTGGCGGCTTACGGAATTGTTGCTAACATTGCTCTTGTGGGCGTGGCTGTTTTTACCGGCATAGCTCAGGGAATACAGCCTCTTATCAGCAAATACTATGGTATGCAAAAATATGACTTAGTCAAAAAGGTTCGTAGCTATGCCATACTTACTTCCATTAGCATTGCAATCATAATATATCTTTGTATTCTGTTTTATACGGATGATATCATTCGAATATTCAATAGCGAGAATAATATAGAAATTGCCAGAATTGCTAAGATCGGCTTGAAAATCTATTTTACCGGATTTTTGTTTGTCGGTATTAATATAGTTACAGCGATGTTTTTAAGTGCAACGGAAAATGCCGGGGATGCATTTTACATCACGATTGCAAGAGGACTTGTTTTCATCATTCCCTTGGTACTAATACTAAGTAATCTATATCAAATGATCGGTGTCTGGTCCTCCTTTGTGGTGACGGAGTTCCTGGTTACAATCCTGGCTATTGTCATTATGAAGGTGAGGAATAAGTATCTATGGACTAAGGCTACATCAAAGACGCAATAGCATATCATAAACGCTGCATAAGCATTCCCAAAGCCCTTATCCGACCACCTCTACATGGTCAAGGATAAGGGCTTTTTCGATACATGCTTCACAAAAAGTTTGCGAAGAGGTAGAGTCCTTTCGATTGCTGGAGCTTCTATTAAAAAAGACCGGGCATGATTCAAAATAAATATTGATATTTCCAATTATTGGTATTATGATATTTATCGAGAATAAATGTTGCATATCTCAACTGTTGTGATGGACAACATTATAATTGATAGAATTTATCTTTAAGGAGGTAGAGAAATGGATAATATGTCAATTCTAGTGCGCTATTGCCGTACATATACAGAGAGAAAGCTGAAAGAATATGATCTGTCCTTTGGGGAGCAAATTATCCTTATGTTTTTATCAAAGAACGAGAACATGAACCAGGATACCATTGCAAAAACCTATATGATCGACAAAAGTATGGTGGCTAAAACACTGGATAAGCTTGAGAAAAAGGGATATGTATTACGAAAACAAAACCCGGAAAACAAAAGAGAGAATATTATTTCACTGGAACAAAAGGGCTATGATATATTATGCCACATGAGAGTAATCCATAAGGAGTGGAAGGAACTTCTATATGAGGGTATCAGTGAGGAAGAAATTAAGTTTTTGAATAACCTCACCGGAAGAATGGTTGAAAACGTAACAAAATATCTGGATTAGTAGTGGAAGGAGGATGTTCTTATAGGATGAGGAATAACAAATTGAATTTTGGGTTAATTATGGCCGTGTATCTGTTAGGACTATTTATGGGTGCAATTGATACCGGAATAGTAACACCGGCAAGAACGGTAATACAAAATGATTTGGGTGTAAACGAGAATACTGGTATATGGATGATAACGATATATACCCTTGCCTATGCAGCCAGCATTCCCATTATGGGTAAACTGGCTGACAAGTATGGCAGAAAGTATATTTATTTAACCAGTATCCTATTGTTTGGAATAGGCTCAATGTTTTGTGGTCTGTCTCAAAGCTTTGGAAGCTTTTCTATATTACTCATTGCAAGAGTCGTGCAGGCCATCGGTGGAGGAGGAATTCTTCCTATTGCTACGGCTGAGTTTGGCACAACCTTTCCCAAGGAGCGAAGAGGGCTTGCCCTTGGTATGGTAGGCGGAGTATACGGGGTGGCGAACATCTTTGGCGCATCAGCAGGTAGTGCAATCATTGATATTTTTGGTCAAAATCATTGGCAGTTTATCTTTTATATTAATGTGCCAATCACAATATTTATTCTGATAGCAGGAATAATCTCACTCCCGAATACCAAGGTGACGGAGGTCAAAAGGATTGATTTTTTGGGTATTACTACATTAACCCTAATGGTGCTTTCCATATTATATGGACTGAAAAACATTGATTACTTTAACTTTGCCAAAACCTTTCAGAGCACCTCTGTTTACCCCTTCCTCCTTGTTTTTATAGTACTTCTCCCGTTATTTATTCTCATTGAGAAAAAAGCAGAGGATCCGGTTATCAACATCTCTTATTTTAAAAATATTAAAATAATTATCACACTTTTTATCGCATTCATTACCGGGATCATCATTATGGGAATGATTTTTGTCCCTCAATTTGCAGAGAATTCATTAAAAATAGCTTCCGGCAGTGGTGGTTATTTTGTAATTATTTTGGGATTGTTTGCAGGAATCGGTGCACCTTTATCCGGCAAATTGATCGATAAGTACGGAGCTAAGGTGGTTCTTGGGATTGGTTTTATTTCCTCTATAATCGGTTCCGTATTTCTTATATGGTACACAGCTTCACATCCCAGCTTATTTGCAGTTATTATCTGTTTGATTCTACTAGGGGTAGGAATTGGTTTTACCATGGGAACACCGATTAACTATATGATGCTAGACCATACTAGAGTGGAAGAGTCGAACTCTGCACTTGCTACCGTATCCTTAATACGTTCCATTGGCACCTCTGTTGCTCCTGCGATTATGATTGGCTTTATCGCACACGCAGGAATGTCAGTACAGAGCAATGTAATGCAGCTGCTTCCGAACGAGGTGACGGTTCCACCCTTACCCTATGCGAAGGAGCTGACGGAGGAATTTAATCATCTAAAAGCAGATCCTGCCATGGCAGAAAAACTGAAGGGAATTGAGATACCGGATTTGACCGCCATGGAAACCATTCGATTTGATATGACCGGTAACGGTGGCACGATGGAATTATCGGAGGATATAATCGATGAATTGAAGGCATCGGATGTTACAACAATTACCGATACTACGAAAAAGCTTGCGGATTATATGTTTTTACAAATGACTCCTTCCATTATTGCTAAAATAACCGGAGGAATTGACACCGGAATTACCGGGATTAATGACTCGATAACGCAAATGACCCAGGCAATGGCTAAGATGCAGTCGATACCTTCAATGAAGGGAACCATTGATGAGATGAATAATGCCAAGGCACAAATGACAGGCACGGTGGAGAAAATGACAGCATTAGAGGAGGCACTTCCGAAAGCCTTTGATGTTGCGAAGCTGAATTATTTGACGGAGATTGAACGAAAAAGAAATATCATTGAAGCAGAATTCCAAATCACGTTAAATGAAGGCTTCCGACAATTATATTCGACCGTTGCGATTGCTTCCTTATTAGCACTGATTGTCCTAATGTTCTATCGGGAGAATAGAAAAAGGAAGGGTTGATAAGGATGTGTTTTGTATGTTACTATTTGATATGGTAATTTATAGAAGGATACATCCAACATAGGAGGGGCAGATGGGGAATACGGATAAATTTGATATGATCGCCAGTGTATATGACACTGCGGATCGAGTAGAAATTGCAAGGGTATCATCCGACGCCATACGCGAAGTTTTAATTGAGGCGAAGAATAAGGAGGCCATTGATTTTGGGTGTGGAACGGGCTTAGTCGGTATGAATTTATTGGATGAATTCAAGTCCGTATTATTTCTGGATACCTCCCCGAATATGATCCAACAGATTAATCAAAAGATTTCGAACTTAAATATTAAGAATGCAACCACATTATGCTTTGACTTTGAAAAAAGTAATCTTTCTGAGCTGCGGACCGATTATCTGTTTATGGCCCAGGTGCTTCTCCATATTGAAAATTACAGAGGGGTTTTATCAAAGCTATATCATGTATTAAACCCGGGAGGACATTTGATTATTATTGATTTTATCAAAAATGATGAGGTTCGTTCGGATATGGTTCATAACGGCTTTCAACTAGACAAACTCACGAGGGAGATGGCTGGGATGGGCTTTGTGGATATTCATTCAAAGGTATTTTATACCGGAAGTAAAATTTTTATGGGGCAGGATGCTTCCATGTTTATCCTTGATTCCCGTAAAGGATAAGGGATGATCTGATTTATGAAATAAGCTTCCCATGGAGAGAAAAGGGAGAGAAGAAGGTACGAATAAGGGATTGCAGCAAAAAAATATTTTGCTGCAATCCCTTTTAAACAGGCAGGATAGAATAATTCTATTAAATTAATGATGGAATTCGGTAATAGTTTGTCGTCATTTCTTTCCTGATTAATTGTTATACAACCTGCTTTTGCAGTATGGATATCTGGTACTTTAGCCAAGCAATGACTTGAGATTTCTCTTTATATGCGGGAGCGATTTGCTCCCAGAGTTCAATGAAATACTCATGGGTTGATTTTACGAAGGTTGGCTCTGTGATGGCAATGTATATTTCTTGCCCATTAGGAGACTGGTTATTGGCCTCAAACATTACGGTAATTCTTTCCTTTACCACACAACAGAAGCTCTCCATATTTTCGGCATCATGGTTCTCCGGTAGAAAAGCGATTTTATAGTTTTCGTACTTTTGCAATAGAAGAATAATGTTTTCCAAATAATCGATGATATCATAGGGATCCATATACATTGCTTCGATACCTGCGTTACTATACAAATAAAACTGATGTGTTTTCATTAAATCCTTAATGGAGGCGGCCATATATATATCCTTATACTCATAGGTTTGTATATTGGACTCAAAGGCACTCAGTCGTTTTCGATAGAAGGACATAGCTAAATTCTTGTAATCATTGGAGGGTTTCTTCCTATCGATGAATTTCTCATATAAATGCTCCGGAAGTGTTAGTACGCTAAAGCAATATCGATATAAGAAGCGATTGCCGATATTATCTTCGCTTTCTGCAAGATAATTACAATAATCGGTACGATCAGAGAAAAACCTCATCAAAGGCTGAGCATGCTTTTCTAAGAAAGCATGAAAGTGGCTTTGATATATATTAATGGCTGACTTACTCGTGATGTAAAGTCCACAATTAATTCCGGAATTTAAATCCGTAGAAAAACTGGAAAGCGCTCCAATCTCCGGGACGACAACAAGTTCATCACCCGTTGCGATGCTTTCATAGTTCTTAATATAATATGGAATTAATTTACCGGTTTGGATGAGAGGAATCATATAGTTCATAAAATTGACGATTCTAGTGGTATTATGATTCATTTTTACCAATAGAAGGATATTCCAACCGTTGTTAATTGCACTTTGTATGATTTCTCTCCATCGAATGAAATAGGACATGTTTTCGGAATAAATAAAAGAACTATAAGTTATATAAATACAATCATGATTTTCGGATTTTTGCTTTGCAGCAAGTTCTAAAAGATAAAAATTAGCAGCATATACATTATTCACTCCAAAAATCACTTTATCTTTCGTTGATAAATCAGTATAAGGAGGCACACCTTGTTGTAAATAGCTATGCTGCTCCTTGATAGGAAGATTGCTTATATGTACTTTGTTTGATAATTGATGTTTCAATTCTTGCTTCTTTCTTTTGTTATGCTCAATTGAGTGTCCCTGTGCTTCTAATAAGACCAATTGAATTTTCTTCGTAATATCATGCTCCATCCCGTTATCTGCAAATACATTGAAGTAGATTAAATTTATCTGCTGTTCATGAAGTGTATTATGAACATTATGAGAAAGATATTCTGTAATGCTTTCGATATAGTTGGAATGATAGGGTGGTACTCTTTTTCCATGAATCCAACGATTTACTAAGGAACTGTCTACATTAATCGCTTTGGATAATCGGTTATTACTGATATCTAATGAAGAAAGAAAAAGTTTTAAGCATTCACCAAATAATATACTAGTCATCCATTTTATCCCCTTAGCCAGAGCGTTCCATAGCCATGAGACCTACTACAAGAAACAGTTTTTTAGGTGTGAGGCATGACTTGGGTCGCA
>JAEYXC010000014.1 GCA_023428655.1 Bacillota bacterium
TTGGGTTGAAGGACTTTCATCTTCTGGATAAGGATTATATCTCTGTTCGCATCGGTGTGAAGGAGGAGGCTAAGCACTGTGGAGGTATGAATCTCTTTGGCGAGGGCTTTGGAGATTATCCCCAGCACATTATTATGAAGCTGATATATCAATAGGTTTTGAATGGATAAAAATCCTCTTTACAAACCTTGTGAAGAGGAGTATTATATAACCAAAAGAACAAAAATAATGTTATAAAACAAAATTCATGTAATTAATCAATGGAAAAGCTAGGCTTGATTCTGGAGAAGTAGAATAGTAAGAGCAAACACTCTTTATTTCATTGGTGGAGATCGACAACAATGGCTTTGCCCCCCTAAAATTATGGGTGGAGTTAGAACTATGCATTTTATTATAAAATAAGAAAAGGAGTATAGGAGATGAAGAAGGAACTGCTTCAGAAATTTGAAGAGATCTTTGGAAGTGAGGGAGAATATCAGGTTTATTTTGCACCGGGGAGAGTGAATCTGATTGGTGAACATACGGATTATAACGGAGGTCATGTCTTTCCCTGTGCATTAACCATTGGGACCTATGCAGTGGCCAGAAAGAGAGCCGATGATAAGCTGCGATTCTACTCTTTGAACTTCAAGAATCTCGGCGTGATCGAAGGCTCCGTCAATCACCTGGAGAATACGAAGGAGGATGACTGGGCTAATTATCCGAAGGGGGTTATCTGGGCATTACAGAAGAAGGGGTATGAGATTAGCGAAGGTATGGATGTGTTATATTTCGGTAATATCCCAAATGCATCGGGCTTGTCCTCCTCTGCTTCTTTGGAGGTGCTAACGGGCTTTGTACTAAAGAATTTATTTCAACTACAAATCACAAACACGGAGCTTGCACTGATCAGCCAATATTCTGAAAATAATTTTAACGGAGTTAATTGCGGTATTATGGATCAGTTTGCGGTAGCCATGGGTAAGAAGAAGCATGCCATTTTCCTGGATACAGCGGATCTGTCCTACGAATATGCTCCCCTCGATCTGGGTGATGCGAAGATTGTTATTATGAACACCAATAAGAAGCGCGGTCTTGGCGATTCGAAATACAATGAAAGAAGAAGTGAATGTGAGGCAGCACTTCGTGAGCTTCAGAAGGAATTACCCATAACTGCGCTGGGAGAGTTGACCGAGGAGCAGTTTGAGGAATATTCCATGGTTATTAAGGATCCAATCAAAAGAAAACGTGCGAAGCATGCGGTTTATGAAAACCAGAGGACGATTAAGGCAGTGGAGGCATTAAAACGCAATGACCTAGCGCTCTTTGGACATTTAATGGTTGCATCCCATGAATCGCTTCAATACGACTATGAGGTGACCGGTACTGAACTGGATACCATTGTGGAAGCAGCCTTGAAGCAGGAGGGTGTGATTGGGGCGAGAATGACCGGAGCAGGCTTTGGAGGATGTGCGGTAAGTATCGTGAAGGAAGCTGCAATCGATGCTTTTATTGAAAATGTGGGCAAGGAATATTATGAGAAGATTGGTTATCTCGCAGCCTTTTATGTGGTTGAAGTAGGTGACGGTCCCATCATTTTATAAGGAGGATTTTCTATGACTATTTTAGTGCTTGGCGGTGCCGGATACATTGGCTCTCATACCGCATATGAATTGATAGACCGTGGGGAGGATGTTGTAATTGTAGATAATCTGGAGACCGGATATCGGGGAGCATTACATCCAAAGGCACGCTTCTATCAGGGAGATATTCGTAATCGGGAATTTATAGATGGAGTTTTTGATCAGGAGAAGATTGATGCGGTAATCCATTTTGCTGCGAATTCCCTGGTGGGTGAGAGTATGGTGAACCCACTCAAATATTATGATAATAATCTGTGTGGTACCAAGGTGTTGTTAGAAGCCATGGTAGCTCACAAGGTTGATAAAATTGTATTCTCCTCCACCGCTGCAACCTACGGTGAACCGGAGAGGGTACCAATTCTTGAGACGGATCGTACTATGCCCACTAATACCTATGGTGAGACGAAGCTATCCATGGAGAAAATGTTTCATTGGACTTCCGTCGCACATGGACTTAAGTATGTTTCACTTCGGTATTTTAATGCCTGCGGCGCTCATAAGAGCGGTACCATAGGGGAAGCACATGACCCGGAAACACATCTAATCCCCTTGATTCTTCAAGTGGCGAATGGGCAGCGTGAGGCAATCAGTATTTACGGCGAGGATTATGATACGAAGGACGGTACCTGTGTTAGAGACTATATTCATGTAACCGACCTGGCACAGGCTCATATCCTTGCAGTGGATTATCTGATGCAGGGTAAGGAAAGTAATATCTTCAACTTGGGGAATGGAGTAGGCTTCACTGTGAAGGAAGTCATTGATGCTGCCAGAAGAGTAACCGGTCACCCCATAAGAACAGAGGTGGTTCAAAGACGTGCCGGTGACCCGGCTAAGCTCATCGCTTCCAGTGAGAAGGCCAGAACCGTTCTTGGATGGAAGCCGGAGCATGCAGACCTGGAGGAGATAATATCCTCGGCTTGGAAATGGCATGAGAAGCATCCAAGGGGTTATAAGTAAGGCTTTGCTGAACCAAGGAAGAGATGAAAGGTTAAGGCTTTTATGATTTACGAGATGATTACACGGCTGGTTCTGTATGCCATAGAGACAGGACTAATTGAAAATGAGGATAAGGTATATGCAATCAATCGCCTTCTGGAGTTATTTGAATTAGAGGAATATAGAGAGGTTACCATACATCAAGGGAATATTGCTCTGGAGGAGATACTGGGAGCTATGCTGGATTACGCCTTTGAGAAGGGACTGATTAAGGAGGAGGGGATTGTGTACCGTGATCTGTTTGATACGAAGATTATGGGAAGCTTGACTCCTGCTCCCAGTGTGGTTACGAAGCGTTTTTATGAACGGTATCAGCAGTCACCGGTACTGGCAACAAACTTTTATTATCGCTTTAGCCAGAATACGGATTATATTCGCAGCTATCGTATCTGTAAGGATATAAAATGGGTCGCCAAATCCCCCTACGGTGATTTGGATATTACCATTAATCTATCGAAGCCGGAGAAGGACCCGAAGGCTATCGCTGCTGCCAAGCATGCAAAACATAATGGATATCCAAAATGTCTTCTTTGTGCGGAGAATGTGGGTTATGCAGGAGGAGTGAATCATCCTCCGAGGCAGAATCATCGGGTGATACCGATTACAATTAATCAACAGGATTGGGGCTTTCAGTATTCTCCTTATGTATACTATAATGAGCATTGCATCATATTCAATATGCTTCATACACCTATGAGGATTGATAAAGCAGCCTTTCGTAAGCTGCTTGATTTTGTGAAGCAGTTCCCCCACTACTTTGTTGGATCCAATGCGGATCTTCCTATCGTTGGGGGTTCTATCCTAAGTCATGATCATTTTCAGGGAGGTAATTATGAATTTACCATGGCGAAGGCTCCGGTGGAAAGAAGCTTTACTGTAAAAGGCTTTGAGGAGGTGGAAGTAGGAGTCGTACACTGGCCGATGTCCACCATCCGACTTCGCAGTAAGGAGGATCAATTACTGGTTGAATTATCGGAGCGAATATTAAAGCATTGGCGTGAATATACCGATGAATCCGTTCAGCTTCATGCATATACAGGAGCAGAGCCGCATAATACCATTACCCCGATTGCACGTAAGCGGGAGGATTTCTATGAGATAGATCTGGTGCTTCGTAACAATCGGACGACAGAGGAGTACCCTCTTGGATTGTTTCATGCTCACCAGGAGCTTCATCATATCAAGAAAGAAAATATCGGGCTCATTGAGGTAATGGGTCTGGCCATCCTTCCGGCGAGACTGAAGGAGGAGATGAGCCTGCTGAAGGAATATATCCTGTCGGGTAGGGAGATCCGGTCCAATGAAATAATAGAAAAACATGCGGATTGGGTTGATGAATTTCTTCCGAATTACCAAGAAATCCATGAGGAGAATATGGATGGTATCCTCAAAGAGGAGATTGGTAAGGTGTTTTGTAGGGTTCTCGAGGATGCAGGGGTGTATAAGAGAACGCCGGAAGGACAAGCAGCCTTTGATCGTTTTCTGTATTCCTTATCCATACAGAAGTAAGACTTGAATAAGGATAGCATGAATAGGAATAATTTGAGTAAGGATAACTTGAATAGAAATAGCTTGAATAGGAATAACTTGAATATCAATAATTACATATGATGCTATAACTAGCAAAGAATAGGAAAGGACAACTACATTCCCCAAAATCACTGTTTGACGGATTGCTTACTGATTATGTGTACATGGAGCGAAGATTATGCTTCGAGCACGGTATACAAAGGAGTAAAACATAATCAATCAGTGGGGGAATGAGTTGTCCTCATTTTACGAATCTAAATGAAGCCGCTACTCGTTACGGGTTATTTCTTAGTGATGGATACTCTCCAAACCTCGGGCCCTTCCTCTAGATATTCCCACAAAAAGGTATCCGGTCTTTCCATGATAAACTGGTAATGAAGCGGTCTGGGATCATGATCGTTGATTAATTCCATGCTTTCTCCGGACTTTAGGGCTTCAAAGGTATGAAATATGGTAGGGTGCTTGTCCTTGGGCTCGTACTGGCGTGCATCGACCTGCGCTGCAAATTCCTTCATATGAAATGGTCCTCCTTCTATTGGTGAATGAGTAATAGAAATCTCTTACAGTCTGTATCATACCGAAGTATGTATAGAATCAATATGATTTGAATCACAAAGATGGAATGGATCAGGAATTGGGAATAATAAGGATAAAGAAAGAAAATTAATTATGCTGGATTATTACGAGTTCATGTAATATACTATTTGGAATAGACAGCATATGGCTTGCTGTAAGTAGGTGCATCAGCGAGCAAAACAACGGCTGCTTTTAACGAAATGATGTGGAAGAAGGATGGTGTAGCATGGATAATATTGTTTTAATAGGAATGCCCGGGGCAGGTAAGAGCACAGTTGGTGTAATACTGGCAAAGGTTATGGGATATCATTTTATTGATTCCGATCTGTTGATACAGGATCAAGAGAAATGCTTATTAAGGGAAATTATTGAGAGGGACGGCTTAGAGGGCTTAATTGCGATTGAGGAGCAGGTAAACTGCAACATAAAAGCCGACCATGCAGTGATTGCGACCGGCGGAAGCGTAATCTATGGAGAGAAAGCGATGGAGCACCTTAGGAGCATCGGTACTGTTGTATATATCAAATTAAGCTATCGTACCATTAGCAAGCGACTTGGAAATATAAAGCAACGAGGTGTTGTATTTCGTGAGGGGCAGACACTTCAATCCTTATACGAAGAACGCTGCCCACTCTATGAAAAATATGCCCATATAATAATCGATGCTGAGGAACTGGACATGGAGGATCTGATGTCCAAAATCAAGGATTCAATTCAAGCTTACCAATGACAGCCGCTCTGAAGAACCCTTGCAAAGGCTTCCAACCCTTCCTGATCCTCTTCGTCAAAGCGGGCCGGTAATGGGCTGTCGATATCAAGTACACCGACAAGCTGATTGCCGTCCCTTAACGGAATAACAATCTCGGAATTTGTGGCACTGTCACAGGCAATGTGGCCGGGAAAGGAATGAACATCCTTTACCAGCTGTGTCTTGTTTTGCGCGATAGCGCTACCGCAGACCCCTTTCCCGATGGGGATGTGAATACAGGCGGGTTTACCTTGAAAGGGACCCAAAAGCAATTCGTTGTCCTTGATCAGATAGAAGCCGACCCAGTTAATGTCCTTTAGGGCGCCGTTCAGCAATGCAGATGCATTACTGAGATTCGGTATCACATTTGGCTCGCCCTCCAGCAAGGCCTTCAATTGTTCTATTAAAAGCCGATAAAGCTCGGCTTTATTCTCGGGATAGATGGAACTTACTTCTTGCATACGATTGCTCCTTATCACTATTCGAATAGTCGACTCATTTTATCGCGTATTCTCTTCTCTTTTGTGCTTCTGACTTCAATATCCTCACGATACATACCGTCTGCATCCTGTACAAGACAATCTCCATCCTTACAATCCAAAGGTAGCTTGTACTTGGGGATAGAGACATAGGTTTTGTCTTCTGCCTCACAAATGGCATAATTCCCTTCAAAACGATCGATGATAAATTTTTTCATTAGGACACCTCCAATTGATCATTGTATTAAGTCTGGTTCCGTAATCGGATAATCCTGTGTATTTACCGAGATGGTCTGACCATTGGAGGTAAATACGATGGATCCTTGTTCATCGGTACGGTACAGCTTAATATTTCGGTCAAAAATTTTCTGTAGTGTTTTCGCGTGCGGATGACCATATTCATTATTCTTTCCCACGCATACAATGGAATAGGAAGGGTCCACCTCCTCTAGAAATTCCTCGCAGCTGCTGTAGGAGGAACCGTGATGGCTTAGCTTTAAAACATCTGCTCTGAGGTTAAGACCGGTTTTCAGCATTTCTAATTCGGATTTGTTTTCTGCATCGCCTGCTAATAGAAAGGCAGTCTCCCCAAAGGCAAGGCGGATGGCGATGCTGTAATCATTAATTTCATCATAGGAATCCATTCCTGGAGCCAGAATCGTAAAGGAGGCCGGACCGAGACTGTATACATCCCCAACCCTTGGGGCTGTGATTTTAAGGTCATGACGATCAATGGCATCCAAAACATCCTCATAGGTCTTAGTGGTATGTACGACATTTGGCAGTAGAACCTTATCGACCTCAAAAGAATCAAGAATGGTATCCAAGCCACCAATATGATCACTGTGTGGATGGGTACCGATAATATAATCCAGCTTTGTTATTTGCCGATTATTCAAATACTCCTTGACCAGGTTGCCTTTGTTATTCTCTCCCGCATCAATCAGCATCGTAGAAGTCCCTGCTTCCACAAGAATGGCATCACCCTGTCCAACATCAATGAAATGAACCTCAATCATATCCGTTGGCTTTACCGCATCCCTGGAAGCATCCTTCTCATTTTCAGCTATGAATTGATTAATGAATATTGAGAGCGCGGCCAGAAGCACAATACCGCCGACACGGCTCAAAAATTGCTTCGCTTTTCTTCTCATATTAGTTAATCTCCTTACTAATATTATAGCGGGATAAGAGATATATTACAATGTATATATATTACTATTAGCATAAGAAAAGTACTTTGCATCCTTTTAAACAACGAAGTAATAAGATATAATCGAGAAAAGAATAGGTATATAAAATAATGAAAAGCTTCTAATTTTGGTGCCTTGCTGCTTTATGGCATAAATTTGATGGCTTACAAAACAATTGGAGGAGCGGTCATGAGATTATTCATCGCAATTTTATTTAACGAAGAAATCAAGACCTCCTTATCGCATACCGTGGAGCGATTGAAGCAGTCTGCAAAAGGAGGAACCTTCACCGAGAAAGAGAATCTGCATCTTACCGTGAATTTTATTGGTGAGACGAAGCGCCTTAACGAGGTAAAGGAAGGGATGCGACGAGCCTTGGAGCAGGTTGGTGCAAGGAGCTTTTCTCTGACCGTTAGTGGATTTGGTCGTTTTAAACGCGAAGGAGGGGATATCTTCTGGGTTGGTGTGAGGAAGGAGAATATGCTTTGGCAGATACAGAAGGAGCTTGTTAAGAGTCTGAAGGAGGAAGGCTTTTTTGATATCGATGACCGGGATTATAAACCGCATCTGACCTTAGGACGTAGGATCAAGGTCGACAAGACCTTTGACAGTGAAGCCTTTGAGGCGGGGATTGAGCCATTACAGATGAAGGTTGAGAGAATTAGCTTGATGAAATCAGAACGTGTGGAAGGGAAATTGACCTATACGGAGATATTCTGGCTTGGTCTAGAAAATTAGGGGATGGAGACGGTGGAATGAAGATATTAGTAGATGCGGATGCATGTCCGGTGAAGGACATTATTGAAAGGATTGCAGCAAAACATGGTCTTCCGGTTATGATGTTGACGGATACAAGTCATATACTTTCCTCGGATTACAGTGAGATTATTCTGGTAAGTAAGGCACCGGATGCGGTGGATTTTGCTTTGATCAACAGAACCGGTAGGGGGGATATCGTGGTGACACAGGATTACGGGGTAGCTGCTATGGCCTTGGGAAAAGGGGCTTATGCAATCCATCCCAGTGGAAAGCTCTATACCGACAGCAATATTGATGTTTTATTAATGGAACGGGATATCGCAAAAAAATGTCGGAGGGACGGAGGCCGAATCAAAGGGCATGCAAGAAAACGAACCAATTTTGATGATGATCGCTTTGCGGCTGCCTTTGTGCAGCTGTGTGAGAAGGCACGAACAGAATTCGGGACGGATCAGCCATAAGCTCGATTGCGCTGCGCTACATCTCGCTTAGGCAGAGCGCCTTACAAATTTCCAACCCAATATTCAGACGAAAGCAAGCTTTCTCTTCCTATTGTGTTGGAAACTGCG
>JAEYXC010000075.1 GCA_023428655.1 Bacillota bacterium
AAAGCTTTCATCCGTCAGAGAGAAGATTAAGTAGGGTTTTAGCCGACCGGTACCACGATATTGATGTAGCATGGAGATCCCGTAAAATATATGTCTCGCATTCACTGCAATCGTCATGAGAAAAGCACCAAAGGGATCAAAGCCCATAGTAAGTAGAGCCACAGATACAAATTGCATGGATCCGGCATAGACAAAAACGCTGGCAATTATGATCCAAAGAAGGGAAAAACCCTTGCTGTTCATAAGAATACCATATGCAGCTCCCAGGATAAGATAACCGGTCAGTACGGGGATAGTATGTGGAAAAGCAGCCCTTAGGGCTGCAGTTTTATTGTTCATAATGATTCTCCTTTGGTATAACAATATCTAGAAAATGCCTGTACATAAATTATTTCTTAGAGTTTCCCGCATAGACCGGAGAAAAGTCCTCGCTGTCGGCACATACAAATCCGGAGAATTTATTTACCATTTGATTAAAATAATCTGTCATGACAGGTAAATCCTCTTCCGTCATATTAATGGCAAAGATGGTCTGAATCCCACGGTTTTTAACAAAGGCATGATCGGAGGGATCCTTAAAATCAGGATCGATTGCTTCAAAATCCACGGAATTCTGGTTGGATAATACGACTTCAAGTACATTCATCTCCTCCCATAATTCTACGGTCACTCCGGTCTTAGCTGAGAATAGGTCTGCAATATCCTTTGCCCGGATCACATTTGGAGTCATATAGAAAAGGTCCATATATTTTTTAGAGGTCATAGTGGGAAAGCCTTTTTTCTTATTTGCCATAAACAGTATCCTTTCTTGGTTCGACTGATATATTTGCTTTATTATAATACATTGAAACAGAAATGGCAAGGCGAGTAACGGTGAGGGAGCTGTGTTGACAAGGTATTCTTCAGTAGCTACAATGGAGATAGAATTAACTACTGATTTCAACTTTTAATCGGGTTAAAGGAATAAAGCGAAGGTAGGTGTAAGGATGAGATTACCGTTTCCGGATCGTTGGAGTAAACAAGAGAATAAATTTACGAAACATCTTATGTCAGTGTTTTGGCTGACGGTTGTATGCTCCGTGACTACCGGGTTATCCCTCCTTCTAAACAGTATGGGAATAGGGAAAGAGAATACCTTGATGCTATTTCTGATCGGAGTACTTGCCATCACGGTATTAACCAAGGGCTTCTTCTATGGCTTCATCGCTTCGATTACCAGCTTATTTCTTTTTAATTATTATTTTACCGAGCCTCTACATACCTTCACAATCACTAATGTCCCGGATTATATACTGATTGCCTTCTTCCTGTTGGCTTCCCTAATCTGTGGGACCTTATCTTCAAAGTTTCAGTCCCAAACAAAGAAAGCAATGACAAATGAACATACATCAAGGCTCCTATATGAGATATCAAAAAGCTTCCTAAACCTTACCGGAGCTTCAACGACAGTGGAGAAGGGAATGTACTATATTCATAAATATACGGGCTATGAATGTAAGGTTATTCTTGATAAGGAGAAGTTTGGGGGAGTGGGAGCTGGCTTCTATACGAAGGATTATCCGGAAGCCACGGATGAAAAGGATTTATATGTACTTCCGATTCATGATCTGTCCAATCAAATGGGAACCATATCCTTAGTAGGAGTGAAGCAGCCTTTATCTTATGAAGAGGACATGCTGATTAAAACGGTGGTACATCAGATGGCACTGGTTCTTGATCGGGAGTTTATCTATCATGAGCGAGAGAGAATAAAGCTGGCAATGGAAAGCGAGCACCTTAAAAGTACGCTGCTTCGCAGTATTTCCCATGACATAAGAACTCCCCTCACCGGAATTATGGGTGCCAGCAGCCTAATCCTGGATAGCTATGATAATTTGGATGAGGCTAGTGTGAAGCGACTGGTTTCGGATATTAATGAGGAGTCGGCGAGACTCATTACCTCGGTACAAAATATACTTGATATGACTCGAATTAGTGAGGGCCATCTGGTGGTCAAAAAGGAATACGAAGCGGTGGAGGATCTTATCAATCAAGCAGTAGCCCATGTGGCACGCTTTGCAGCACAGGAACGACTTAAAATCGATATTCCGGAGGATATCCTGCTGGTTGAGACGGACGGCAGACTTATGGTCCAGGTACTCGTTAATCTTCTGGATAATGCATATAAGCATTCCGGCAATGATACTGAGATCGTACTTCGGGTGTTTCGTAGGGAACAATCCGTTGTGTTTGAAGTGGAGGATAATGGTCCGGGAGTGGATGAAGGGATAAAGAATACCTTGTTTGATGGCTTTGTCACCATGCCTCGCAACATATCGGATAGCAGCAGAGGGGTTGGCTTAGGGTTGACAATCTGTAAGGCGATTGTAGATGCGCATGAGGGTAAGATTTTGGCACTTAATAAGGCTGAGGGAGGGGCAATCTTTCGTGTGGAATTGCCCTGTGAGGAGGAAAGAGGATGAATCAACAGATCCATATTCTTTTTATTGAAGACGATCGGAAAATAGTGAATTTTATGTCCATGGCTCTAAAGGCCAAGGGTTATAAATTGACGGTGGCCAATACCGGAAACAGCGGGATACTTTGCTTTTGCACCGAGAATCCGGATATTGTATTACTTGATCTTGGTCTGCCGGACAAGGACGGGATTGAGATTATCAAAGAGATTCGTGAGGTATCACAGATACCTATTCTGGTTGTATCCGCACGAGAGCAGGAAAGGGATAAGATTACTGCCTTAGATGCAGGAGCAAATGATTATGTTACGAAGCCTTTTGCAATGGGCGAGCTACTAGCACGAATCAGGGTAATGGAACGTTTTATCGAACGTGAGAGTTTTACCACACCGATGAATGTCTATCATTTTGATTATCTTACCGTGGACTGTGAACGACGCAGAATATTTATTGATGAGACTGAGATTCATCTTACACCAATCGAATATAAGCTATTAATGCTTCTGATTGCGAATCGGGGTAAGGTTGTTACCCATAGCCAAATCTCTAAGGAGGTATGGGGCTATGGAGAGACCGGAGATTCGAAGAGCATTCGCGTGTTTATGGCCGGTTTAAGGAGGAAGATCGAAAAGGATACCTCCCATCCCCAATTTATTATGACTGAAATCGGTGTAGGATATCGCTTTACGGAATAGAACTTATGAGGGAGCTGTTCCTCTAATTAGAGCATCAGCAGTGGTATCAAAGGCCATCCGATAGGGAATATGATTTTGTTCAAAAAGCATTCTGTTTTGAAGAAGGTTACAGACTGCTATTATCCTGCAATGCTTCATTTTTTGGCTTACGATAATGCAGGTCAGCAAATTGCTAAGATCATCATTGCTTACTGCAAAAAGTATCTGATAATGCTTCGAACAATCTAAATTGTTCTCATCCTTAATCTGAAGATACTCAATGTCTTGACTTTCTAATAACCGCATCAAGGAAGCAGCGAGAGGCGTCTCCCCCAAAATCAAGACGTAGGGATTGGCGGAAGGATAAAGCTCCGCTTTCCCTTTATGCGGTTCTAACATTTGATCCAGTTTTCTCATAAATAAGTAGATAATGCCGGATATGACAAGTAAGCTTACAATTAACCACTCCATACAACCACCCCTTTTATATAGAATACTCTACAGGAAACGATATAAAAGTGATGCAAAAATTACGTGATTGTTGCTAATATTGTATAAGTGGGGAGTAGGAATTTCTTAATATCTTCTTAATGTAGCTCGGACTTCCTCATGGCTTCCAAATACTGCTTTGGTGTCATGCCGTATTCATTCTTAAAGGCTCGGAAGAAGTTCGAATAATCTCCAAAGCCGCATTGCTCATAGACATGTGTGATTGGAATGTCCTTTAGGATAAGCTCCTTTGCGGCTATCAGCTTCTTTTGCAGGATATACCGATGAAGTGTGGTTCCAGTATTTTTCTTAAACTCCCGTGATAGATGAAATTTGCTTAGATAGGTATGCTCAGAGAGGTCGTCAATCGTAATATCCTCATCGATATGTGCATTGATATACTCCAGTATTTGTTCGATTAGATTACTCTTCTTAGCTTCCACATCTAGTCTGACATTTCCATGAAAAATCTGGTTATTAATATAGATCATCAGCTCCGTGATGTATGCTTTATATAGAAGCTCCCGCCCGATTCCCTGGTAGCGCTCCAGCATAATCAGCTTGTTCATTAAAATTCTTATATTCTGCTGCCATTCATAATCCAATCGAAGCACATTTTTTCGGTTTGGACTCTCAAAGCAATGGGTAAGATCCGTCTCCTCGGTTGATAGCTCACGTAGAAAGGAGGGATTTATCCACAAAACAATACGTTCATAGGCAGAATTCTTCGAATTGATATAGGCTTGATGCAATTCTTTGGAGTTAACTAAGACGATATCTCCGGGGGTCAGCGGATAGGACTTACCTTCAATCAGGTAGGTGACATCTCCGGCCAAAAAGAGGTAGCATTCGTAGAAATCATGATGATGAAGACTTACTCCCGAGAGATCAGTGTTCGAATAATGAAATACCTCATAATCGCTGGAAAGCATATGCTGCCTGGTTAGGTAGGCATGGGTTTTCGGCTTCATAGTGGCTCCCTTCTTAGGTAGTCATGATAAGATTACATTACCATAATATCATATTAGATAGGAGCAATTTTTGCAAGTCCATTTGCCATCCAAACTGAGTCTTAAGACCGCATTATCGATATATGAAAACGGATCAAATTGTAAAAAAAGGCTCCATAGAGTCAGAAGAGCTTGTAGAACCTTGTTCAGATCGCGTTAGATATATTCTAAGGGTTTGAGCGAGGGGGTCGGATATTCATCAGGTGGTCCGGGACATCTTGTAGTAGGTCCTTGTACTTAATAAAGGATCGGTACATCATTATACCGGATTTGTTCCCTGCTTTACGAATATACCTTTGAAGTAATTCTGGAACAAGTGATTTGCAGTATAAAACATCTACATCCAAGTAATATTAATAAACAAAAACACATTTGGTTCTCTGTTGTCTCCATAAGATGCCATGCATATACTCTGTTTACTTCTTGCATTTCCACACTCAGGTCACCCTTCATTTCGACCTTTTGTGTATTATGGAAGGTTAAAATAAGTGAACCACTATCTACGGGAATATGTTTGTTTTTTCTCCTTTCACTATAAAGAAGTACATTCTCAAACTTAATCATACAGAAGTGATTCTTTCCATTAACTTGTAGGTCTACCAATCTCGAATCCTCGAGTTGGTAGTTAGCCAGTGCGGGGTAATCCATAAAAGCTTCTTTAAGAAATGCTTTATGCTTAACCTCTAAGTGATTAATCTGATGCATATATCGTATTAAGTCGGATCGTCTATCATATTCTAACACCATGTCATCCATGGCTTTCGCGGTTTCTATATTACTCCAGTATTCAGCAGTATCAATTAAATGAATTAAAAAGTTATTTAACTCATCGTCATTATTAACAGAATTTAATACATATTCCTTTTCCTTTGCATCAAAGGAATATTGATGATAAAGATTTGCCAGATAGCCATTTACGGTTAGGGCATACTGGCATAGATATGATAAATACGTAAGGTTTAAAGTACACATAATAATCCTCTCTGATATATTTATGCTATATTAGCAGATATTCGCTTAGCACGGTATCCGTTTGTTATATAAGCAATCATACATCCAGGTCCTTCGGTATTATTTACCTATATAGGAATGAGAAAGCTTTAAATGATCTTCGGTATCAATAGAAATATAACACATTTTACCGGAATGTAATAGGTATCATCCGAGGTTTTTAGTGGGATGCTGACGGATGCTAATTAAATTTGTTATGCAGATGCTAAAAATCCCTCTTGACATTTGTGATCCATGTGTTATAGTTGATATAGAACAAACAAAGAACACACAATAGATTTATGAACTCAGGGAAAGGAGGAATATGAATTGTGCACGAAGCAGTAGCTGCATAATTCATAGACAACAAGATGAATATAAGTAAATTTACGCAAAATTCCCTTCGAGCAGTGGAGGACTGCGAAAAGCTGGCTTATGAGTACGGTCATCAGGAGATAACCGTAGAGCACTTGCTCTTTTGCCTTCTTAATCTGGAGGATAGCCTAATTAAGAAGCTCCTGGAAAAGATGGATATCAATACTGAGGTTTTCCTTGCACAGGTTAAGGGCTTATTGAATAAGCGCCCCAAGGTATCCGGTGGCCAGGTATACATTAGTAATGATTTGAATAAGGTGCTGATCTATGCAGAGAATGAAGCGAAGCAAATGGGGGATTCCTATGTTTCCGTGGAGCATCTATTCTTAAGTATTTTAAGACAACCCAGCAAAGAGGTAAAATCTTTGCTGGCTGATTTTAGAATCAACCGGGAGGATTTTCTGAAGGCCCTTCAAGGGGTACGCGGTAATCAGAAGGTGGTAAGCGATAACCCGGAGGCAACCTATGATACATTAGAGAAATACGGATATGATCTGGTGACCAGAGCAAAGGAGCAACGACTGGATCCGGTCATCGGAAGAGACAGCGAAATTCGTAATGTGATACGAATTCTTTCTCGAAAAACGAAAAACAATCCGGTACTCATCGGGGAGCCAGGTGTGGGTAAAACTGCTGTGGTGGAAGGCTTGGCCCAGAGAATTGTCAGAGGAGATGTACCCCAGTCCCTTCAGGATAAGAGGCTTTTTGCACTGGATATGGGAGCCTTGGTTGCAGGAGCGAAATATCGGGGGGAATTCGAGGAACGGCTGAAGGCAGTGCTGGAGGAGGTGAAGAAAAGCGAGGGTCAGATTATCCTATTTATTGATGAGCTTCATACGATTGTTGGGGCTGGGAAAGCAGAGGGAGCAATGGATGCCGGTAATATGCTGAAGCCAATGCTTGCCAGAGGAGAGCTGCATTGTATCGGTGCAACCACATTAAATGAGTACCGCCAGTATGTAGAGAAGGATGCCGCCTTGGAGCGTCGTTTTCAACCGGTCATGGTAGAGGAGCCGACAGTGGAGGATACCATCTCCATCCTTAGAGGTCTTAAGGAGCGTTATGAGGTCTTTCATGGAGTGAAGATCACCGACGCAGCGTTAGTAAGTGCAGCGACCCTATCCAATCGCTATATTTCTGAGCGTTTCCTGCCGGATAAGGCCATTGATCTGGTGGATGAGGCTTGTGCATTAATTAAGACGGAGCTTGATTCCATGCCGACGGAGCTGGATGATATGCAAAGAAGAATTGTGCAAATGGAAATCGAGGAAGCCGCGTTGAAGAAGGAGAGTGACCGCCTGAGTGCGGATCGATTAATAGAGCTTCAACGAGATTTAGCACAGACAAGGGAAAGCTTTGCTGTAATGAAGGCAAGATGGGACAATGAAAAAGCTTCCATGGGTAAGGTTCATAAACTACGAGAGGCCTTGGAGGAGTTGAATAATGAGATAGAGGTAGCTGAGAGAGGTTATGATCTGAATAAGGCAGCAGAGCTTAAGTACGGCAGGCTTCCGGAGCTTACGAAGCAATTGGCCCTAGAAGAGGAGCGGCTAAAAAAAGAAGAGAATATGCTGGTGCATGAAAATGTCAGTGAGGAGGAGATTGCGAAGATTGTATCCCGCTGGACCGGTATTCCCATCACAAAGCTGACGGAGGGTGAGCGTAACAAGACACTCCACCTTGGAGCTGAGCTCCATAAGAGAGTGGTTGGTCAGGATGAGGGAGTTGATAAGGTATCCGATGCAATTCTGCGTGCGAAAGCAGGGATTAAGGATCCGACCAAGCCCATTGGTTCCTTCCTGTTCCTTGGTCCGACGGGAGTAGGAAAGACCGAGCTGGCAAAGGCACTGGCTGAGAATCTGTTTGACAATGAGCACAATATTGTTCGGATTGACATGAGTGAATACATGGAGAAGCATTCGGTGGCAAGGCTCATCGGAGCTCCTCCCGGATATATAGGCTTTGAAGAGGGAGGGCAGTTAACGGAGGCGATTCGACGTAAGCCCTATGCTGTAATCCTCTTTGATGAGGTTGAGAAGGCACATCCGGATGTATTTAATGTTTTATTGCAGGTATTGGATGATGGTCGAATCACAGACTCCCAGGGTAGAACCGTGGATTTTAAGAATACGATAATTATTCTTACCTCCAACATCGGCTCCAGGTATCTCCTGGAGGGTATTGAGGAGGACGGTGAGATTAGTAATCACTGTGAAGGTATGGTGATGAATGAACTGAAGGCTTCCTTCCGACCGGAATTTTTGAACCGTCTGGATGAGATTGTTCTCTTTAAACCACTGACGAAGAAGAATATTGATCAAATTATTGACCTTATGCTGGTGGATTTGAACAGGCGATTGGAGGATAAAGAGATTAATATTAAGCTGACAGATGCTGCGAAGAGCTATATTGTAGAACAAAGCTATGACCCGATTTATGGAGCAAGACCTTTAAAACGTTTCTTACAAAAGCATGTGGAGACCTTAAGTGCAAGACTGATCTTAAGTGATCAGGTAGAGCCGCAGGATACCATTGTCATTGATGAGAAGAATCATGGCTTGATTGCACAGGTGCAGCATTTTGAGTAAGGTTTATAATAATTAGGAATAGGTTAGCGGATTTAAGGGATGTAACATGAGCGTTCATAAGAACAGCCACAGGATAGGTGTGCAATTCTTTAGAGGAGAGATTGCGGATTATTTGCCTATCTTGTGGCTGTTCTTCTATTTTAAGAAATATGAGAAATAGATTAGTCCAGTACTCCGTGTAAAGGATTATTTTTCATGGGAAGGGAGCGCTCATAGTGAGTCTCTAGGGGTAGATAGCTCCCCTGCTCGCTGCTCTTCTCAAAGCTGGTAAGAATCTCAAGTACATGCTCTGTCAGGTGGTAGCTGGCACGATAGTCCCTACCGGTCTGTAATGCTTTAGCCATATCTGCCAAGCCAAGACCACGGGAATTCTCCTTATAATCAAAGAGTAGGGGCATCTCCTTATAATCTCCATCCTCCGGACGAAGGAGCTTAATCGGTCCACCAAAGGTGTTCGGATCGGGAACATGGAGGGTACCCTTAGTGCCATAGATTTCGAATCTTGCCTGCTGATTGTAATGTACATCAAAGGTGGTGAATATGGTACCCACAGCACCATTATCAAAGCTTAAAATACCGGTGACATAAGTAGGAACCTCGACGTCGACAGTGGTACCATTCTTTGGCTGACTGGTGATGGTCCTTTGGGGAAAGCTGGTCTTTGTGACACCGGTCACACCCTTCACACCACCGATGAGATTCACCAGTGCGGTGATATAATAAGGACCCATATCTAACATCGGACCGCCGCCGTATTTATAATAGAATTCCGGATCCGGGTGCCAGGATTCGTGTCCGTGACAGATCATAAAGGCAGCAGCACCGATGGGTTCCCCGATATAGCCGTCATCAATGAGCCGGCGGCAGGTCTGGATACCGGAGCCTAGGAAGGTATCCGGTGCACCACCCAGCATGAGGTTCTTCTCCTTGGCCAGAGCAACCAGTTGTTTTCCTTCTTCATAGCTTGCTCCAAGGGGTTTTTCGCTGTAGACATGCTTGCCGGCAAGAAGAGCGGCTTTTGTCACCTCATAATGTTCATAGGGCCTGGTCAGATTTAAGACAATATCAACCTCGGGATCCGCATAGGCATCCTGCATTGTATCATAAATTTTTTTGATCTGATATTTCTCCTGAGCCTGTTCTGCGCGTTCACGGATAAGATCGCAGACTCCGATTAGCTCGATTTCTGTAAATACCTTGGTGATATTTTCGAGATAAATGCCACTGATAGCACCTACACCTATCATGGCTACCTTCACTTTATTCATGATAATCTCCCTTCTATCGTTACCAAATACATATTATGTCCGTTCCTTTGCATGATCTGTAGTGAGTGTGTTTCGCGTCATCCGTAGACTAGGACATAAATGAAACGGTTTTTATACAGTGCAGTTTTCGTACTAATACATCTTTGCTTCATTTTCGAAACGCTCCGTGGTAAGTCCGTTCTGTAGGGCATATTGTTTGCCTTCTGCCGCCCATACCATACCTCTCTCCATCATGATCTGAGCATTGGGGGACTTATCAAACACATCGTCATGATGACCCAGGGAGGTGTAGAATACCCTACCATTTCCCCAGAATTTCGTCCAGGTAACCGGCATGTCAACCGGCTTATTCGAGATGTGATAGTAGTTAACACTCGGAAAACGGGTGGTTGCCAAGACCTCAATAGCAGGATCTACATGGAGGTAATAGTGCTCACTACAAACCTTAAAATCCTCGAGACCTTCTGTAATCGGACTGGAGTTTTTGTTAATATGTACCGTATATTCGATTCCATCGCCACCCGGATGACTTACCCACTGACCTCCGGTCATAAATTGCCACTCCGTATTCTCTCGGAAGGAATCACACATACCACCATGGCAGCCTGCAAGGCCCACACCGGAGCCGACTGCTTTAGAGAGGTTTTTAACATAATCATTATTGATCTTATCCATAGTCCAGCAAGCAACCACCAGATCCAGACCCATGAGCATATCTAAATCAGCCAGAACGTCAAGCGTATCAGAGATGGTACAGGTATAGCCATGCTTTTCTAATAAAGCAGCAAAGCGCTTTGAAGTTAGCTTGGGCTCGTGACCGTCCCAACCGCCTTGTAATATTAAAACCTTTTTATCCGTCATAATTCAGTAACCTCCTTATGGTTATATCATGAATAATTTATCTATTCATGCTCTATGCTTTGATCAACATTTGTAATAGCATAGAGAAATCTCAATATGTTTATATCCTACAGGATACCGGCTTACCATCCTTTGCGGTGAGAAAGATTAGATCAATTAATGTCATAACACGAAGAGCTTGCTCCGGCGTTACAATCAATTCTGCTTTCTGATCCAGTACCTCAAGGATATTGTTATAGAAGTCCGTCCAGGCGGTTTCTACCTGAGGGAGTGGCAAGAACTTTTTGGTATAATCGGGTCTTGGTGCCATGGTTCTTGTCGGACCGGCAGCAGTATAGACGATATCATTCTCCCACTTTAAGACCTCCTTATTGGCAAGAGTAACAATCTCGCCGTTGCACTCCCAGTCGCGAATCACAACAGTTCCTTCGCTTCCGCATACATGCCATCTGGGATGGTTGATGAAGCAGTTGGTGGCAACCTCTACTAGAGCCGATATTCCGTTTTCAAAGGTAAGAAGCACTTTAAAGTTATCATCCACCTCTTGGTTAAATAAATGAACCAGGTGTGGTGCTACTGATACAACCGGGCTATCAATCAGATCAAGCAGCTGATCAAAGAGATGTACGCCCCAGTCGTAGACCATGCCACCACCGTTTACCGGATATCCTCTCCAGCCATGAAGCATTTGTCCGGAGCCTTGAACACGACTTTCGATAAAATATAGTGATCCAAGGGAGCCCTCCTGGTATAGCTTTTTAATTATTTTATAATCCTTATCCCACCTGCGATTTTGATGGATGGTGAACAGCTTACCGGTCTGCGCGGCTACCTCCATGATTTCCTTTAGCTCGTCGGAATTCATAGTGACAGGCTTTTCACAAATTACGTTTTTGCCACCCTTTAAACAGGCAATGGCATAATCCTTATGAAAGTTGTTCGGAACTACGATGGTTACAAGGTCAATCTCCTCATCCTTGATAAGCTCATCCACGCTTTCGTATACATATAGTCCGTTTTCCCTGGCTTTTTGACAGGCTTCCTCCCGAATATCATAGATCCCCTTCACCATTAATGAATCAATGGAGGCCTTAACATTGCGAAAGTGCCAGTCACCCATACCACCATAGCCGATGATTGCTAACTTATGACCCATACAAATCAACCCCTTTTCTTAATGTATAATTTGTGTTATTGTTGAATTAGTCAGTATTCCTTATGATTGTATTATATCAGTTATAGGGTATAATGAGGGACAATTTGCCAATAAACCTAGTCAAATATTGCTATGTTGGAGAATGTTTATGACACCTTTTTATGAGAACCTGAGGGACGAAATAAGAGTATTTTTTACGCAGGATTTGCATTTTCCTGCTCATCTGCATAGTCAGATTGAACTCTTGTATGTGGAGAGTGGTACGACCCTGGTCACAATACACAATCAATCGAAATATCTTAATAAAGGTGATTTTGCTGTGGTCTTCCCCAATACAGTGCATAACTATAATGCGGTGGAGGGCAATGAGCCTTGTAGGTTGGTCATTGCTATATGTAGCCTGGAGCTTACAGGGGATTTCTTTAAGAAGCTGACCAGCTATTCACCCACGAATTCGTTTATTACCTCGGATCAATTGCATGAGAATGTAAGCCATGCAATGCTGGAGCTTGAGAAGGAGTGCAGGGAGGGAAAGAATCTGAACGCCTGCCGCGCTTTGGTGTTGCTTATATTGTCGAGAGTGTTACCGCTTGTAGGACTGATGAAGAACAGAGATATTGAAAATTATGATCTGACTTATCAAATTGCGAGCTTTGTAGCGGAGCATTTCCAGGAGCCTTTGACCTTGACAGAACTTGCAAAGCACCTGAATGTCAGTAAGTTTTATCTCTCCAGAACCTTCTCTGCCAAATTAAATACAAGCTTTAACCGATATATTAATTATATCCGGGCTAATTATGCCCTGACCTTAATCCAATCAACAAATTATACATTAACGAGGATTAGTATGGATTCGGGCTTTGAGAGTCAGAGAACCTTTAATCGGGCCTTTAAAGAGATATTCGGTCTCACACCAAGTGAATATCGGCAGAGGACAAATATGTGATCCCATAAGTTTTGAAAACTTGAATGAATTTAGAGTACGAGTCATAGAATCCTAACAGGAACTTAACTATGGAGGTTAGGATGAGAAGGTTAATCAAGCTGCTTCTGAGTCTTACCATATTGATAACAATTGCAGGATTTACCGGGTGTAAGCAAGAGGATACGGAGGTTAAAAAAATTAAGGATCTGGAATTTACCGTAGTGGAAGATGCAGATTTGCCAGGTGAGCTTAAGGAAATTATTGATGAAAAGAAAGAGGAGCCCTTTAAGCTATCCTACTCCAACAAAAATAATCTGTATATTGTGGTTGGGTATGGAAAACAAAACAGTGGAGGATATAGTATTTCTGTGGATGAATTATATCTAACGAGTAATGCTATCTATATCAATACCACATTAATCGGGCCCTCCAAGGAAGATATGGTATCGCAGGGAGTAACTTATCCTTATGTCGTAGTGAAGCTGGAGTTTAGGGAAGAACGGATAGTGTTTGAGTGAGTTATGGACTCCCACAGATAATGTCTATTTTTATGAAGGTATTGTGAATTATGGATGAAATTACAATATTTTGATGAAAAGTACTCTGGCGATATCAATATATAGTGGTATCAGAAAATTTGGAGAAATGTCGGTCTTTTGATGGGTTGATCCTTATATTTTTGTGCATAATTATAACCAGTCCTAGGCTGAACGTACTAGCTATGTGAAATTATTCCATAAAATCTACTAAATTATTTTTTGTTTCATGTGCAAATTCATGTGCACAACTAGCGGTTCGGAGTGTGAATTGTCAGAAAATTTATTGACGGAAATCACAATTTATGTTATACTGCATGCGAAGCATGTAGTTTGTTACGGAATTATTTAGAAGAATGTTTACAGAACCATAGGGGACATGTGGACCCAGTTATGGCGAGAGGAAGCATTGATGAGGAGAAAATAATGATGAAGCAATTAGATGTAAATTGTGTACGAAATGCTGTAATGAACCAGACTGGAAAGCGCGTTAAGGTTAGGATTAATCGAGGACGACATAAGGTCGATGTTACGGAAGGAATTATTTCCGAGACCTACCCCAGCATCTTCTTAATCAAGATCCAGGATGCCGATGATCTACCTATAAGAACCGTATCTTATAGCTACACGGATGTGTTGACGAAGGACGTTGAATTAATACTTTGTAGTTAAGATAAAATGGAGCTAGGACCCTGAGATTATATAATATAAATAGTATAATCAAAACTTTCTAATCCTTATATTACCTGATGTAGAGTTTGATTATATATAATTAAATTTTATAATCAAATTTAACAGTATAAAAATTACACACCCACTTCCGTTCAGATTTATCTGATTACGAAATCATGGGTGTGTTTTCATTTTATTTAGTTTTGTTGTTTCCTGCCTCTCTCAATCTGCCGCCGGCCCCAATATTAATTAACTTATTCCATACTAGGTTACTACACGAGGAGTTCTGTGGTTTTCTGATAAATAAATTCAACTAAATAACTTTCCATCATATATCCAATCTTAAACTCGTATGATATTTCACTACATAAAAGGTAATTACTTTCACCATATTCAAATTCATGATAAAATAAAATATCACAGGAAACACTTGGTATTATACTGTTAGCGTCGCCTAAGCCAATAATGATTAAATCTACTTCATACTTTGATGCAATATAAACGAGCGTATCGTTACATAATTCTTCAGCAACAATATGATATGATGTGTCTAGCACATGACTTTCATCAATTAGTATCAATAACGTATTATAACCACTCCGATTGAACCTTTCCTTCAGAGAACAAAGAAGTTTATCATGAATATTTTCGACTATTACCATTATACATGGAATCTCAATTGGTTTTATTTTTTTGTCCTCATTATTATTAATCAGTACATTAGGATAATACAAGGGGTCATAGTCTTCAAGCTTTTTAAAGCTTCTATCATTTAGAATAATTTTAATATTTTCAACATCTCTATATCCAAATTCAATCATTATCAGATAGACTTTCGCTGTTATCAATGGCGCTGCTTAACTATTACACGGATATGTTCTCTTGTAGTCAATAGTATGCACAGAACTTGCAACAACATTTACGCCTTCTATACAATTAGGATTCATAAAATACATTTCATCCTTTAATAATTGATCCGTTTTGACACCGATAACATTTTGAAAAGACGCAGGATATGTTACTATATTTTTATTACTAAGGGCTGCAACCATAATAATTCCATGTTGGTATGCATTTTTTACGTATTCAAAAAGACTTGAATAATCATAGCTTTGAGTAGAACCAAAACTTATGTTAATTAATGAAATGCCGTGCTGTACACACCACTCAAGGGCTTTCTTAAATTGATTTACAAAACCTCTCTTTGTGTTTGTTTGCAATATTTTTATACTTCCTATTGAAGCATCCGGTACATATTTTCTAATAATCATCGCGCATATCGTACCATGGGTATTATCTTGCGCCTTATCGGAATATTCAGTAATTCTGCAATTATTATCGATCTCTATGTTAAATTCTAATTTTTCAATTTTTCCATTTGAAATTCCATCATCAATAACGGCAATTTTTAACATTTTTCTTTATACCTCTCAGCTTGGTAACGAAATAATGCCGCGTATCTTCCGTTCTTTTTTATTAATTCTGAATGTGATCCTTGCTCAATTAACTCACCGCTTTCAATAACTATAATTCGTTCAGTAATCATAACATTTGATAATCTATGGGATATCAATATGACTCCTTTATTCATGCATAGTTCAAGCATTTTATTAAATAGCTTATACTCAGATTCGGGATCTAGTGCAGAAGAAGGTTCATCAAGAATTATGATTTCTGCGTCTCTATAAAATGTCCTTCCCAGTGCAATTTTCTGATTATCCCCACCAGATAATACTTTACCATCCATTTCAAATTCTTTACTTATATAGCTATCCAGGCCTTTTTCCCAATCTTTATATATTACATCAATACCACTTTTTTGACATGCTTCTATAACTTTATTATCATTAGTGGGCGTATTGATATCTGAAAGGGCAATATTGTCCCTCAGTGTGAAAGCATAATTAGAATAATCCTGAAACATCACGCTAAAAAATCGTCTAATCGATGCTTGAGTAAATCGCTTAATATCAATACCTTTAAACAGGATATGACCTTCTGTAACATCATAAAATCTCAACAATAATTTAACAAGCGTGGTTTTTCCAGCTCCATTAATTCCCACAAGCGCTACTCGTTCTCTTGCTTTTATCTCAAAACTCATATTTTTGATGGTAGCATTTTCATTACCTGGATATATAAACGATACATTACAAAAACGAATGTTATCAATCGATTGCAACTCTAAATCACCTGAATTTTCAAAACTACTCGTCCATCCACTAAAATCTCTAAAATCTCTTATTCTTATTTTGTTTTCAGAAATATTAGAAAGTGAAAGAATGATCAAAAATATACTGGCTACTAATTGTCCAATAATTCCGGAATTAAAACTAAAGTCTCCTATAATACTATTACCGTAAATAATAGCTTTACCCACTTGAAGAAGTATAAAGACAGTTAGCAATTGGGGGACTATTGATATTGACATTGTAATAAGAGACCATTTCTTAATGATCATATTCTTCTTTGAAAACCATGATTCCCAAAGACTTTTATAAATTGTAACTAAATAATCAGCAATCCCGAATATTCTTATCTCTTTTGCATGAATTCTTTGAGTAACCAAGCTTGCAATGTATTCGTATTTTCTTTCATGTCCTATATTCCTGATCTGCCAGTCATATAGCTTTCTAATATAGATTTGATCACAGATTGCAATTGGCAAATATGACAATACAATAGCGAATGAATAGAACGAGTTATAGTGAACCAGTATAGCAAATGTAGCAATAAAAGTAAATATTTGGCCAATACAATCAACTAAATTCCAAACAATTTGGTTGATTGCATTTGAATTTACCCTTAGTAATTTCATCTTATCATAATAATTAGGGGAATCAAAATATTTAAGATCCATTTTAGAAGATTTATTTATTATAATAAGGTTTAGGTGGTTGCTTAACTTTTCATCATGAATCTTCTTAATATATTCATTTAATTTTGATGTCCATTGATTTAATACATGTATAATTAAATATATTATTATAAATGCAATAAATTTCCTCATTAAATAATTGTCTTCTTCACCACTGGCTAAGACATCCAGAATTAGTTTCAGTATATAAACGGAGACAATTGGCAAAAGAGCTTTTATAATTTGTAATAATATTCTTATAATTGTATAAAATATTGATGTTTTAAATGAAATGCATAAGCAATATAAAACATCGCTAAAAAAATCTTTAATCATGGTCTATCACCTACAGCAAGCAGTCAAATCATTTTGATTAGTTATTATGTATTTTGTAAAACTGCTAATTGTTTTTATACCTGGATTTAGAAGATAAGTCTCAGGAATAGTAATTTGGAATTCTCTTTCTATTTCCATTAAGAGATATGCCAACTCATATGGTTTTATACTGAAGTGATGGCTGAAAAAATTTTTTAATTCTATTTGGTCCAGTTTTTCATCAAATTTAAATGCGAGTTTATCTTTCATAATTGATATAATTTTGTTATTTATCATCTGTTCATTCATCGTTCGATACCTCCTCATCCATTTTATTAAACTGTGAAGTATTCAACATTTGATAACTCATTAATAATTAAATCAGTTAAAGACTCCATATCTTTTTCGTTAAATTCATTAAATATTGGAATATTTTGATTTACTCTTTGTATTGTATTAATATATTTTTCAACCATTTGATAATCTAATATTTCATAAAATATCTTGTCTGGGAATTCTTGTACATTATAATTTATTTTTGTATTTGTCAAAACAACGCAATTAATACCATGTCCAAAACGATGGGTAAAGTGAATATTCATTT